>NZ_JAPFHB010000005.1:0-295504 GCF_059803555.1 Chryseobacterium sp. TB1-D10
ATATTACTGATTGTTATACTGGCTGTAGGTACAGGTTTGCTGGATCTGCATCCTATCTTCACTAAAATAACCATTCCCCTAAGTATTCCCGCAATTCTTGGAACTGCTGTCTCATTGCTTCTTGCATTCAGGACGGCGCAGTCTTATGAAAGGTGGTGGGAAGCGAGAACTGTGTGGGGAGCCATCGTCAATGATTCAAGATCTTTTATCCGCTTAGTAAATCAGTTCGTCCCTCAAGATGGTGCGGACGTTAAAATATTTGCAGACAGACAAATCGTCTGGGTTTATGCGTTGGGTGAAGCATTAAGAAAACAGCCATTTTCCAATAAAGTAGTTGAGTATTTGAATGCGCATCAAATTGATGCGGTCAATATACCCAATGCAATTTTGGATGAACATTCTTATCACGTTAGACAAATAGCTCAAAAAGGTTTGATTTCTGATTTTAAGGAAGTTCAGCTCAATGAAGTTATCATGAGGCTTTGTGACAATATGGGGAAATGCGAACGATTAAAAAATACAGTATTTCCAAGGGCGTATAGTATTCTTATCCACACTCTGATTTATGTCTTTGCATTTATCCTTCCTTTCGGTCTGGAAGATTCCCAGCTTACTTTAGAAATTATTACAACGATCATTATTCCTCTGATATTTATATCCATTGAGAAAACAGCGATCATCATGCAGGATCCTTTCGAGAATACACCTGTAGATACGCCAATGACGTCTATTGCACAAACCATCGAAATCAATATTCTACAGATGATCAAAGAGAAAGAAATTCCTGTTAAAAAAGAAAACAATACTTACTTCGAAATGTAGAGTCAATCTAGTAAAAACGTATAATTATGAGCGACACAAATAAACAGATTGTATCAGCATCTAGTAGGCATAAGAAAAACTTACTTATCGTTCTGGCACTTAGTGGGACTTATCTGATAGCTGAAGTCATTGGAGGCATTGCAACAAAAAGTCTAGCATTACTAGCAGATGCCGCGCATATGCTAACAGATGTTGTCGGTTTACTCTTAGCATTTATTGCCATCAAAATTGGTGAAAGAAAGGCAAGTCCTAAAAAGACATTTGGGTATTATCGAACAGAAATTTTGGCTGCTGTGATCAATGCTGTTGTTCTGTTGGGTATTTCAATATTTGTTTTATACGAGGCATTTCAGAGATTTAAAAATCCTCCTGAAGTACAAAGTGGCTCCATGATGATTGTTGCAGGAATTGGACTTGTGGTGAATATCATCGGTATCCTTATCATCAGAAAGGATTCCAACGCAAGTCTTAATATGAAAGGTGCTTATTTTGAAGTTTTGTCGGATATGCTGACATCGGTAGGAGTAATGGTCGCGGGCGTGATCATGCTGACAACACAGTGGTATTATGCAGATCCGATCATTTCTGCGGCTATAGGTCTATTGATCATTCCCAGAACCTTGAAGCTGCTTATGGAAGCGGTTAATGTCTTACTGGAAGGTACACCGAAAGATGTAGATATCAGCAAGCTTCGATCTTCACTGGAAGAACTTTCGGGAATCAAGGAAATCCACGATCTACATGTCTGGTCGCTTACATCAGGCGTTAATGCCATGAGTGCACATGTTGTTGCAGATGATAACAAAAATCGCAATGAACTCCTGCAAATATTAATAGATAAAGCAACGACAGATTTTAAAATAACCCATACCACTTTTCAGATCGAATATGAAGGTTATGATGAAACTGAAATACACTTGTAGATGAACGATCAGAGTAGATTGAAAATGAATGAAATCTAAATGATTAGTTCATTATCAAAGAAAATTGATTTCTAAAGAATTAATGGTGTAATCACTTATAAAGCTTGTTTATGAAACTAATTAAAATTACGCGAAGCACTTATAGCCTGCTCATTAATTTTTTCTTATTATATATAATTTTTTCCTTTGTCCTCAGGATAGGATTTTCTATTGCCAGTCTTCAAAAGGCAGAGATCAGTTTTCTTTCATTGCTGAATGTATTTGCTCTGGGATTTTTATTTGATATAGGGGTAGGGGTGTTTTTTGTGCTACCGTACAGCCTATACCTACTTTTATTTCCTCAGAAGTATAATAATTCGCTTTTCAATAGAGCTATGACTTTTTTTTGTTTTACTGTAGCTGTGCTTATATTGTTGTTTTCATTTTTTGCTGAAGTAACATTCTGGCAGGAATTTGAAAGTCGGTTTAATTTTATTGCAGTTGATTATTTGGTTTATACCTATGAAGTAATCAATAATATTAATGAATCATATCCTTTGCCATTGCTCATTACGGCCATGTTAATAATGACCTCTTTGGTATTTTTATTTTTCTATAAAAGGCATTACTTCACAGATAATTTTAAGGGCAGTACACCTTTTTTACAAAGATTCTTTATCTTTTTCGGATTGCTTTTCATTTCAGTCATTTACGCATTTTTTATTGACAACAGTTTAGCAGAGAATAGTGAAAACAGATATAGGAATGAGCTGTCAAAATCAGGAATCTATTCTTTTTTTTCTGCATATAAAAATAACGAGATCAATTATGAACACTTCTATAAACTCATCGATAATAGGGTGGCGTTTAATATTGTGAGAACTGATCTCCAGGAATCTAACTCAGATTACTTATCAAATGATTTCTCAATCTTACGTAACATTAAGGGAGCTGACTCCTATGAGAAGCCCAATGTTATTATGATCACATTGGAAAGTTTCAGTGCAGACTTTATGAAAACATTTGGCAACAACCAGAATCTGACACCTACGTTGGACTCATTAGCCAATCAAAGCATTTTATTTACCAACATGTATGCTACCGGAACAAGAACCGTGCGAGGAATGGAGGCACTTTCACTTGCCGTTCCGCCTACACCGGGGAATAGTATTGTCCGCAGGAAAGAAAATGATAATGTGACCACTGTAGGATCGATCTTCAGTCAAAAGGGGTATGATACTTCATTCTTATATGGTGGTGATGGTTATTTTGATAATATGAATAATTATTTCGGTAATAATGGATACACAATTGTTGACCGGAAAAGAAATTCTTTTGTAGGGGAAGATTATCAGTCTCCAAGAATATCAATAGAAGACAAGGAGGTCACTTTTGAAAATGCCTGGGGTATTAGTGATGAAAATCTTTATGATCAGGTGATCAAGCAGGCGGATCAAAAATTTGCAGTAGGCAAACCATTCTATGATTTTGTAATGAACACTTCCAATCATCGACCTTATACATATCCCGAAGGAAAGATCGATATACCCTCGGGATCGGGAAGGGAAGGAGCCGTGAAATACACTGACTATGCGATCGGGCAGTTTTTTAAAAAGATAAAGAATAAACCCTGGTACAAAAATACGATTGTGATCATTGTTGCTGATCACTGTGCGAGTAGTGCCGGCAAAAACGACATCGATGTTGCAAAATATCATATCCCAGCAATGATTGTCAACTTGAACAACAAGAAACCATTCAGAATTGAAAAAATGTGCTCTCAGATCGACCTGTATCCAACACTTTTCTCACTTTTAGGATGGACGTATGAGAGTAATCTTTATGGTAAAAATGTTTTAAGCGAAACTTATACTCCAAGAATATTTGTAAGTACCTATCAGAAACTCGGATATATGGAAAACAACAAATTGGTTATTCTAGGTCCGCAGCAAAAAACAGAGACGTATTTGTATGATAAGGAGAATAATAAACAAAATCCAGAGATGCTATCTGAGCAGTATGTGAAAAAGGCGATAGCAAATTATCAGTCAGCCTACTATCTTTTCAAGAATGACGGATTAAAACAGAAGCAGATAAAAAAGGTAAATATAACCACAACTAGATAACGTGATGTAAAATGGATATAAAATTTGAACTTTTACTTGCCGGAAAATTATTATTAGCACTTTTTTTTGGTGCATTAATAGGTTTCGAAAGGGAAACGGCTCACAAAGATGCCGGAGTTCGTACTTTTGGCGTTCTGTGTATGGCTTCTTGTCTATTTGTGGCGGTTGCCTCTCATTTAACAGATGACAAATCTGCAATAGCAAGAATGTTGGCTGCGATACCTGCCGGTTTAGGATTTATCGGAGCAGGACTGGCATTTAAAGATAGTTCCAAAAGTATGCAGGGGCTTACAACATCCACAGCTTTATGGGCTGCATCGGCAATAGGATCTGCACTTGCGCTGAATATGTTTCTGTTATCATTTTTAGCAACCGTTCTAACCTTGTTTATCTTAAGTATTAACAAATTTGGCTGGTACAAAAAAATTATAAAATTAGGAAGCCAACCCGATAAAGATATATAACACGTAACCTTACAATCATTAAATAAATATTATTATGGAACATAAACACACCTACGACGAGAATGGTAAGCAATTGTGCTGTACTCCGCAAGAAGGCAAAATCTATAAAAATGCCGGAGCAAAAAAATTAGTTGAAGAAGACGGAGACCGCATTCCAAAGAAAAAAAAGGAAGAGCATCAACATTCAGATGATGATGGACATGATCATGGAGAAACTGATAAAACGGCTTTTCAGATGTTCTTGCCTGCGATTATTTCATTGGTACTTTTATTAATTGGCATTGCACTGGACAATTACATCAAACCGGAATGGTTTAAAGACTGGGTACGAATTGTCTGGTACGGTGTTGCTTATCTACCGGTAGGTCTACCTGTTTTAAAAGAGGCTTTTGAGAGTATCAAACAAGGTGACGTGTTTTCAGAATTTTTCCTTATGAGCATTGCAACAATTGGAGCATTCATTATCGGAGAATTTCCTGAAGGAGTAGCGGTTATGTTGTTCTATGCAGTAGGAGAGGTTTTTCAGACTCTGGCTGTGTCGAGAGCTAAGACCAATATTAAGGCTCTTTTAGATCAACGTCCTGATGAGGTAACGATTATTGAAAATAATCAGCCTAAAAAAATCAAAGCTGCCGAAGCAAAAATCGGGGATACTATTCAGCTAAAATCAGGTGAAAAACTGGCATTGGATGGAGAACTGATCTCCGATTCTGCGTCTTTCAATACCGCAGCATTAACTGGAGAGAGCAAACCTGATTCTAAAAATAAAGGGGAAACAGTTTTAGCCGGAATGATCAATATGAACAGTGTAGCTTTGGTTAAGGTTAATACGGCTTATGAGGACAGCAAACTCAGCAAGATCCTCGAACTTGTACAGAATGCAACAGCTCAAAAAGCTCCAACTGAACTTTTTATCAGAAAATTTGCGAGAATATATACACCGATCGTAGTAGCGTTAGCTGTTTTGATTTGCATTGTACCTTATTTCTTTGTTGATGATTATGTTTTCAGAGATTGGTTGTACAGAGCATTGATATTCTTAGTGATCTCTTGTCCGTGTGCATTGGTGATCTCTATTCCGCTTGGCTATTTTGGAGGTATCGGAGCCGCGAGCCGCAACGGTATTCTATTTAAAGGAAGCAACTTTTTGGATAAAATCGCTGAGATTCAGAATGTGGTAATGGATAAAACCGGAACTATGACGGAGGGTGTTTTCAAAGTTCAGGACGTTACCATTGAAGAGGAATTTGATAAGGATGAGATTCTCCAATTGGTCAATGTTGTTGAAAGTAAAAGTACCCATCCTGTTGCTACTGCTGTTCATGAGTTTGTAGGAGAAATCAACAATTCAATCAATTTAGAGGATACTGAAGAAATTGCAGGGCATGGTCTTAAAGCTAGAGCTAATGGAAAAGAAATCCTGGTTGGTAATTTTAAACTACTGGATAAATTCAATATCAGTTATGATGTAGATCCTTCCAAAATTGTATACACGGTCATAGCAATTGCTTATGATGGGAAATTTGCAGGTTTCATTACCATTGCCGACCGAATCAAGGACGATGCAAAACAAGCAGTTGAAAAACTTCATAGTTTGAATGTAAAAGCGACTATGTTAAGCGGTGATAAAACAACTGTTGTAAAGTATGTGGCAGAACAAATTGGTATTGACAATGCTTTTGGAGACCTGCTTCCGGAGGATAAGGTCAACAAGGTAAAAGAAATCAAAGCTAGAAATGAAAGTGTAGCTTTTGTTGGTGACGGCGTAAATGATGCGCCTGTTGTAGCATTAAGTGATGTTGGAATAGCAATGGGTGGACTTGGTAGCGATGCAACCATCGAAACTGCCGATGTTGTGATCCAGGACGATAAACCATCAAAAATACCTATGGCAATCAATATTGGGAAGAAGACCAAAAGAATTGTGTGGCAGAATATCATTCTTGCCTTTGTCGTAAAAGCTATCGTACTTGTACTCGGAGCTGGTGGCCTTGCTACGATGTGGGAAGCAGTATTCGCTGATGTGGGAGTTGCTTTGATAGCAATACTGAATGCAGTTAGAATTCAAAGAATGAAATTTTAAAAGAGCAAAATGTAGTGTTCTGTCTCGTTAGAATATTACATTTCTAAGAAAGATTTTTCTCAAGTCATATCAATAGATTGAGTTCCCATACTTTATGGGAACAGGTAACTTACATCAAATGGTATGATATAAAGTTGGAAACTATTAGTATTTGATACGACATTAAAAACTTAGAAATATTATTTTTATGTGGACTTCTGTAAAAAAAACTACAATACTGATCATTTTACTCAAATTTTCTGTAAGTATTCATGCTCAGGATATTTTGTCATTACGAAAAACTGCTCAACAAGATTCTTTAATAATAAGAGATAATACCTTGGATTATAAAAAAATGATTGTTCCGGTTAGCTTAATATCTGCAGGTGCAATTGGTTTTGCAATTCCTGAAATCAAAAAATTTGATTATAATTTAAGAAGGGAAGTAAGCGATCACAGATTAAACAATTCAAAATTAGACAACTATACTTTATTTGTACCTGTTGCGATCGTTTATGGATTAAACGTTGCGGGGGTTCAGGGGAAACATAATTTAAAGGATCGCACGATTATTTTGGCAACATCGCAAGCTATTTCTTCGGCGATAGTTATTCCAGCAAAGTTAATGATCGGCAGGGAGAGGCCTGATCAGTCAAATCATATGTCATTTCCTTCAGGTCATGCAGCGATCGCATTTTCAACAGCGCAGTTTATGTTCAGGGAATATAGGGACAGCAATTATTGGATCAGTCTCTCAGGATATCCGTTTGCCATTTTTACTAGTGTGTATAGAATAATAAATAATAAGCATTGGGCTACGGATGTACTGTCTGGTGCCGGTATCGGAATTCTTTCCACCGAAATAGCATATTGGTTATATCCTAAGATCAAAACTTTGTTTAAAAGTGAAAATGAAAAAACATTATCTATGATTTCTCCTTATTTCCAGCAGAGTTATCGGCAGAAAAGTTTTGGTTTGAATTACAAGCTGTTTTTTTAAAGTGAGATATTATGGGATTTAAAAGACGAGTTAGAAGACGAATAATCAGGAGGGGAAAGCATAGACTCTCTTCAGAAGATATATTCTATTTGATAGTTTTTGGTATCCTGGTACTATCTCTTATAACATATGGATTTAAGAAATATTTTCATCCTGTCAAAACACATCATTTTAAATATCATCAAAGTACCAACTAAATCAATCTACTTCCTAAAACGATCAATGGTCAACTATGGACAGATAAAAATAATATTTTTTTTAGAGTAAAATTTTAACATATCACGTATTTAATGGGGCATTTAATAATAATTAGATGTTTCAAATCAATATGTTTTAAAATAATGTAAGATATTTAAAATCAATGTGTTGTATCTTAATTTTGGCATCTTATTTGCCTTTAACATACAAACAACATTAATAAATTAGTATTCACTTTTAAATTAAAACGTTATGAGTAACGAAGATCAAAAAAAAGAGACGCACCAGCATCCGGAACATCATGAACACAAAGAACATCATCCGCACAAGGAGCATCACGAAGGTCCTGAACACGCGAATGAACCGGAGCATCATCAAGAAAAAGAACATCACGATGAGAAAGAACACCATCATGAGAAAGAACATCACGATGAGAGTAAGAAGTAAATAGCATAGTTCTTAATATACTGAATTTCATCGAAATTCAGTATATTTTTTTAATAAATGGAAAATACATTCTGTATTTCAATTTATTTTCTTAATAACGCCTTTCTAATTGGTGATATTTAATTAAACCGCTATTGATAAAATTTAGTTTTGAACTCTATAATTGCGGTATTCTTACAAAAGAGTATTGGTGCTTTTTGGCACTTTACGAAAATATTCCAGATCCAAATACTTAATTACAAAATCAACCTATCACTGCGATGATATGAATATTAAAAAAAATCTAAAAATAGTAGCTCATAGGATCAACCATCTGGATTCACATTATAAATTATATATTTCACTTGCATCGGCAACGTTGCTATTTTTATTATTGTTGCGAAGTACTATGGAAACATCAATAACTTTGATGATTACCTGGTTGGGATTCGCCACTGTAAGCCTTATACTATCCTGGATAACAGTCCTCACTTCTCATCCTTCAGATGTGAAACATGAAGCTCATGCGCAAGATTCAGGCAGAACCCTTATATTTTGCTTTGTAGTTGTTGCGGCCTTTGCCAGTTTGCTTGCAATCATCTTACTTTTAAAAGAAACATCAGGCAAGACAGATCAGGGAATTTATGCAGAAATACTTATTCCTTTAGGTTGCGTTGCAGGATCCTGGTGGCTCTTACACACCGTATTCACACTTAGATACGCTCATTTTTTCTATTGTGATATAGATCATGACAGTGGAAGAAAAATCAAGCCTGAAGGGTTGAGGTTTCCGGAAGACAATGAACCAGATTACCTTGATTTCGCTTATTTTTCATTTGTTATCGGGATGACTTTTCAGGTTTCAGATGTAGAAATAACGTCGAAAAGGATACGGCGGTTAGCGTGGATACATGGTATATTAGCTTTTGCATTTAATACTTTTATTGTAGCATTTACTATTAATATTATAGCAGGATTCTTTCAAAAATAAAAAATAACAAGTTGAAGATATTAAACAGACTTTTCAAGAGTGGAAGATCTGTAGAACTAGTCGCTCAGGCTGTTAATGTTCATGCTGCCACTATTTACTACAGATTGTACAGAAGACAGAGTTTTCTTAAACTAAAGTAAAAGCATTAAAGCATTAAAAATACGTTGAAACTCCAAAACTGAATCCTGTTGTGGTTGCTGCAGGGTTCACAAAAATGTCTTTCTGTTTCTGAAACCTATAATTAAGTCTAAAAACAGTTTGTGCATTGGGTCTGAAACTGATTGCAGGCATAATAGTCCATAAATTATCTCCAATTTTGCTGTTGTTTTCTTTAAAATATCCTACATTCCAATCTACATATTCGAAACGGCATGCAAGGTTAACAATCGCATCTTTCCAGCCCAAGATTTTTCTTTTAATTATTGGCTGGACAATATCTACAAATCCTCCATGTTGTCTATTTCCATATTGTTGTGTATAAGTTTCCGGAACATCTACTTTTACCCAAGCCCATTCTGCAGTAATAAAAGTTCCCAGATTTGGAAGTGTATTATTATAATCCAATGCAAATACCCGAACACTTCTTTTATCGTCAACCTGAAGACCATCATCCTGAAATTTATTATAAACACCTCCCATATAAGATACTCCAAGTTCTCCTGCTTTTTCATGTCTTGTGGCAATTTTTGCTGTTAAAAGAGGAATACCGCTGTTAATTTCTTCAAAACGTTCAGGATTACCTTTGGCAGCAGGCAAGTATGTTTTGTTTTGATTATTGTCAATAATTGAATTGTCAAAATTTCCTGAGAGATAAACCTCGTATCCGAACATCCACTCGGCTTTATACATTTTTCCATAAAATCCGAAACCAGCATTACTGAATGTGGCAGGCAACATTTCTGTAGCAGATATAGGACGATCGGTAAACTCCCATTTCGGACCGTCATGATTTTGGTTGAAAGCACCAATTGGATTCATAATAATTCCTCCTCTCAAATTAAGCAAAGGATTAAACTCTACATCAATGGCAGCAAATTCAATATTAATCTCTTTACCCCCTTCTTCTAATTCTATTTCACTCAGAAATTTAATTTTTGAGGAAATTGTAGAAGATACGAAAAGTGTCATTCTACGTAATTGAAATTGATGTCCATCAAATATACCATCAGTGCTGATATGCTGCCAATTGGCTTCCGCATAGCCACCAATAGAAACAGGTGCTTTCCCTAATCCTAAAAAGGGACGCTTGTATACGGCATCCATGTTCAGAGAGCGAGTACTGTCTACAGGTATTCTTTTTAATAATTCAGGATCTATCTGTGCTGTGGCTTCTTGAAAAATTAAAATTATAATAAGGTAGATAATTTTTTTCATACTGTTTTTTTTAAAGAAATTTTCAAAAAATCCGATTCTTTGTATATAAGAAATTTTCTTAAGGTCAGATCAGCAGGACCATTTTGTACTAAGCCTTTGTTGGAAAATTCACTACCATGTGCGGGACACTGTAGCTTATCTCCAAATACTTGTAACGGGCTACCCTGATGGGTACATTGCATCCACAATGCTTCATACTCAGTTTCCGAAAAACGAAATACACAAATGGGATATTTGAGAGCTTCATTTTGAATGATTACATAAGATATTTTTTTGTCAGGATATTTTGTATCCGTAAAATCCTTTAAAGGCAATATGATATAATCGTCCTTAATTGTTCCTGTTATCATTTTATTGCTTATACACCCTGAAAGAATTGGAGGGATTGCAGTAAAGCCTAAACATACTAAACTGCATTTTTTGAGAAATTCAAGTCTGTCCATAATTAATTATAGAGATTTTAAAAATTTAATAACAGCTTCTTTTTCCTGTAATGGCAATTGGGTGTATTTGGTTCTGCTGGTTGAAGCCTCACCTCCGTGCAGCTGTATTGCTGCTTCTATATTTTTTGCCCTTCCATCATGCATTAAGAAGTATTGCCCGCCTTGTGATTTTGGGGATAAACCCAACCCCCACAATGCAGGGGTACGCCATTCATAAGTTTTTGCCGTGCCTTCTGTATAGTTATCATCCAAAGAAGCACCCATATCATGAAGTAATAAGTCTGTGTACGGATAAAACTTTTTATTGGATAATGGTGAAATTGAAGAGGATGAGGTTTTCAGTTCCGGGACATGACATTTATTACAACTTATCTGAGAGAATATAGTCTTTCCTTGTTTAACAGTACTGTTTTCTGCATCTCGTTGAATAGGTGTTTTCAATGTACGAAGGTAAAATACAACATCGACGATGGTCTTATCAGAAACTTCGGGATCAATATTCATTCCCGAATAAACATCTTGAGGATTAAAAGTTGAAGTAATGCCCATGTCTTGATTGTAAGCATTAACGGTTTGTTGTAGTAAACTGTATGTGAATGCCTTTTTACCAAATCTTCCGATATACTTCCCTCCTTTTGGTACAGCAAAGGAGAATGGTACCTGATATGCCGGAAGCTGAATATAATTGGGGACTCCTGAGATGCCATCATTATTAGTGTCAAAAAGGTCAGCCATTGCCAAAATATCCATATCAGAAACCAATTCAATAAAACCTAATCCTGTATTGGCAGGCGGTGTAAATTTTGAAAATGTTGCTCCGGGAGGAATTGCTTCCGGAGTATGACCCGGTATCGCCCTATTTTGCAATTGAGGACCACCTAAATGCAAAAATAAATTGCCTGTTTCGTCAATCTGTCCAAAACGTGTAAGCGTAGTAAAGGGAGTTCCCTTTCCATCACCAGCATGACAGCTTCCACAACTTGTTGCCACGAAGGTAGGACCAAGACCTTTCCCCACTGTGAAAATTTCATCGTTAAAGGCGATATCACCTCTCAGAAATTGTTGGTTTTCAGCATAAGATAATCCCCCAATGGAACCATCCAGTAATTCACTCTCATCTATCGCTGCAGGCTGAAGTTTATCGCAGGCTTGTACAATCAGAAAAAGAAGATAGAAAATTATAATAATAGTTATATATCTCTTACTCATATTTTTTTTACAAATATAATAAATATTAGACTAATCTAACTTTTTAGTTTTTATATGCCTAACTTTTATTAAAATATTTCAAGACGTAGTAAATTTCAGTATCTTGGTTTTACAAACACGACGGAATAGTTATTACCCCGCAATAGGTCAAAATTCCTGACAATAGAGATCCCTGTCAGAATATTTTTTCAGCATTCATATAATTTTTTCTTTTAGCTTTTGATACTGGTTTAATTATAGCCATAATTAATCTAAAGTCATATCTAATGGTTTTCACCTTTTAAAAGAGATATAAAATTCATCATTTCATTTTTAGAAAATCTTTGAAAGCAACGCTTGATGCATAAGGATAGAATCCATATTTATTAGGCGCATTCAGATCAACCACATAATCTAAAAAATTTGCATCATCTAACTTTTCACCAAGTACTTTGTAGACCTCGATAGGCTTGTCCTGATTGTGAAAAGATGTATGATCTGTTAAGACATAAGTTTCCAGGTGAGAGTTCTGGAAGATATCGGAGAAATTTCTTCTTTAGATAATACAAATTAAAATGAGTTTATAATTCATTTATTTGAATATCAAATTCCAATAATAATTTTTGTTTTAAAAATAATATCCCATTTTCTTACGAGGCAATTCAATTTCGTGTTCCTGTGGATAAGGTTCTCTAAAAGTAACACTCACATCTTCCCGAAGACTCCTTTCTATTTCCAGTGATTTTTCCTTATCCATCGAATATCGGGGATCAGCGATCAGTGGCATCTTTGCCATTTTTGTGATGGTAACGGTCGGAAAATGATAATCTACCTCAACGGTTCCCAATAGAAGATAGATACCGCCTTCCTTAAACGGAAACCTTCTGAGACTATCAGGGAAATGAGCTGTGTCAAAATACTGTCCTTCGGCATCGATCCAAGTCCCGAAATACATATAATCCTTCTTTCCGGGATGATTTTTCTTTTTAATGGGAACGTGTTTTCTTGAAATCAGATAGGCTAGCATTTTGACCTGCTTCTTATGATATTTAAAAAGATCCTTTACCAGAACGTGGCCTCTGTATTTTGTTTTAAGCAGGTCAAATATAGAGAAGGAAACAGAAAAGCCTAAGATTTCAATTTCATCAAAAGCGTCTTCAAATTTATTCTTTTCAATAATTGGTAATTTATAATCTTTTTGAGGTTCATCAAATAAAGAAATGATCTTAGTTTTATACTGACCTTTTGATAATAAGAATCTGGCTTCGATCAGCAGTTCGTGTTTTTGTTTTCCTGTAAACCTGAAGGCTCCAATAAAAATGAGTGTCTGTAATGATTCAATACCAATGGCTATTCGTTTAACAAAATCCTCAAGCGATTTGTACTCTCCATTGTTTTTTCGTTCTTCAGCAATAAATTGCTTGACCGCAGCTTCAAGCTTTTCAATGTGCAAAAATCCCAAGTACACATCAGTACCATAGACCGTCGTCTGAATTTCACTGAGGTTGACACAAGGATTGTGAATGGTCGCTCCTGCCATTTTAGCTTCGTGCACATAAACTTCTGTTCTATAAAATCCACCGCCATTATTGATAGCTGATACCATAAATTCAATAGGGTAGTAGGCCTTTAGATAAAGACTCTGATAACTTTCCACCGCATAAGAGGCAGAGTGGGCTTTACAAAAGGAATATCCTGCAAAAGATTCGATCTGTCTGTAAACTTCCTGGGACAATTGTTCAGGATGTCCTTTTTTCTTACAGGATTCAAAGAAGTCATCCTTTAATTTCTGCAAGGCAGATAATGAACGGCCTTTACCACTCATTGCCCTGCGTAAAACATCACCGTTTTCAGCAGAAACACCACCAAAATGAAGAGCGATTTTGATCACATCTTCCTGATACACCATAATCCCGTACGTCTCACCGAGTTCTTTCTCAAAGACCTCATGGAAATATTCAAATTGATCCGGATGGTTATGTCGGAAGATATACTCGCGCATCATTCCGCTCTGTGCCACTCCTGGACGAATGATAGATGAGGCTGCAACCAAGACCTTATAGTTTTCACATTTCAATCTTCTTAATAATCCACGCATTGCGGGGGATTCTATGTAAAAACAACCTATGGTCTTCCCGATACTTAGATATTCATTGCACTTGGTCTCATTCTTTGAAATCCTTGTATCTTCAATGTCGACAATAATCCCTCTTTTTTCCTCAATCAACTTGACTGTATCTTTAATGGTTCCCAATCCTCTTTGTGAGAGGATATCAAATTTTTCAAGGCCTATTTCTTCAGCCGTATGCATATCGAACTGTACGATCGGGAATTCCTTTGGTGGGAACTCTAAAGCAGAATAATTAGTGATCGGTTCCTCAGAAATCAGGATTCCACAGGAATGCATGCTTCTTTGATTAGGAAAACCTATAAGCAATCTTTCATATTTATATACCTCGTGGACAATAGAATTCTGATCATGCTGATCTTTCGGTTTTTTAGAGAGTTGATCCAGTTCGTCTTTGGGAAGCCCAAACACTTTTCCAAGCTCCCTAAATCTTGATCTGCTCTTGAACTCCACATTAGTGCCGCAAAAAGCGACGTGGTCTTTTCCATATTTGTTAAAAATATATTCTAGTATGGTATCCCGATTCATCCAGCTCCAGTCGATATCAAAATCTGGAGGTGTCTTTCGGTTAAGATTCAAAAATCTTTCAAAATAAAGATCCAGTTCCAAAGGACAGATATCAGTAATTCCAATGCAATAGCTGACAATGGAGTTGGCACCGCTTCCTCGTCCCACATGCATAAATCCTGTTTGTTTGCTGTATTGGATAATGTCCCAAGTAATTAAAAAGTAACCACAAAAATTTAATTGATCAATAATCCCAAGCTCTTTCTCAACTCTTGCCTTTGCCTGTATATTGTCAACAGAATATCGCATTTCCAATCCTTCATAGGCTAATTGTGTCAGCAATTTGAAATCATTCTCTTTGCTATCGGTATAATATTTTTTATTTTTTGGTGTTTTAAAGTCAAAATCGAAGCTGCAAGCATTGACAATATATTTGGTATTTTCAATGATCTCAGGATATTGACAATACTTCTCCAACAGTTGTCTTTTACCGATAAAGGTCTCATTGTTCTTACAATGATCATCTTCTGTTAATTTGGTGAACAGGGTGTTTCCTGCTATTGCCCTCAAAACCTTATGCAGTTCATATTCTTCTTCCGTCTTAAAGGTCACCGGATGCAATATGACCATTTTATGAATCAGAGCCTTAAATTCAGGATTGAACAATAGGTTTAATTCATCCTGTCTTATTCCTATAAATTCATGTTCCAACAGTTTTTCGGGCATATTTTGTACAGGATAGATAACAAATGTATTTTCCAGATCGGGATTAGCTCTGGAAATTTCAATGCCATCACAATTGTATGCCGTCAAAAGCCTGTTGACCTCTGCAATGCCTTTTGGATTTTTGGCAATACAGACGAAGTACTGCTCATTATTAACCCGCACATCGACCCCAACGATCGGTTTAATCCCTCGTCCCTGACAAAGTTTATAAAATTGATAGATACCTGTGACCGTATTAATATCTGTTAGTGCCAAAACCTTTAGTTTGTGGTCAACAGCCAGCTGAACCAGGTCTTCAACAGAGATGGTTCCGTATCGCAGGCTGTGATAAGTGTGGCAGTTGAGAAACATACATTGTTTAATTTAATAATCCAGACGCCCTGCCAATACTGGATGCTCCGAACCTGTTTTTGAGATAATCCATGGTCTGATACAATGATATCAATTCCTCTGTATCCTCGAAAAGATCCATCTGATGCAGTCCATGAACCAGACCTGTAAACCTGACACCTATCAATCGGATTCTCATTCTTCGGGTATATACTTTTTTGAAAAGTTCCAATACATACTTGAGTAAAGTATGATCTGCCGAAGTATAAGGTATACTGCACTGCTTGGTCTCTGTATCAAAATTTGCATACCTGATTTTGATGGAAACCGTTGAGGCCAACCATTTTTCTTGTCTTAGCTGATAACAGAGCTTTTCTACCATTCCCGACAACACACTTCTGATATTCTGAATATCGATGGTGTCCTGAGAAAATGTATTCTCTGTGGATATTGATTTCCTTTCAGAATAGGGAACGACAGGGGTTTCATCGATTCCATGCGCTTTTTTCCAAAGGGTCGTGCCGTTCTTTCCGACCAACTCCTGCAATACATCGACCGGCATTTCAGAGAGGGTCTCTATAGTCTTTACTCCTAACCGTGAGAAAAGCTGAAAGGTCTCAGGTCCGATCATCGGAATCTTTTTTATCGATAGAGGATTCAGGAAGTTTTGAATATTGTCCTCCTTTACCTCAAACCTGCCAATAGGTTTGGATTCTCCGGTACCAATTTTAGAAACCGTTTTGTTGGTAGATAATGCAAAACTTATCGGCAGGCCTGTGTTCTTTGTAACCGCATCCGCAATTTCGTTTGTCCATTGGTAGCACCCAAAGAATTTATCCATTCCGGAAAGATCCAGATAAAATTCGTCAATACTGGCTTTTTCCAACACGGGTACTCTTTCCTGAATGACCTCTGTCACCAGATGAGACATATTGGAATAATATTCCATATCTCCTTTGATCACTCTGGCTTCCGGGCACAGTCGCAAAGCCATCTTAATGGGCATTGCCGAACGAACACCAAATTCTCTTGCCTCATACGAGCATGACGCCACAACGCCACGGTCGCCACCTCCAATGATGACCGGCATTTTCTCTAATATTGAGTTCTTTAGCCGTTCACAGGAGACAAAGAACGTGTCCATATCCATATGCGCAATTGCTCTTTCCATATTGCAAACTTAGTCACGTTTTTAAACAAAATGTGTATATTTGTTGTCATAAATTATGACAATGTCAATTTTTGCAGATAACATCGTGTTTTTAAGAGGTAAGAATAATCTAACGCAGCAGAAGCTGGCGGATGAACTCATTCTTACCAGATCGAGATATGTTTCTTATGAGTATGAAAAGGCAGAACCGCCAATTGATGTGTTGATAAGAATCTCCAAATATTACAATATCAGCATTGATCTTTTAGTTACTGTTGACATTAGAAAATATCCAATTGATGATATTTTGAATTTGCCCAATAATCGGGTAGTCCTGCCTATTGTTGTGGATAAGGATGGTAATAATTACATTGAGATCGTTCCACAAAAAGCTTCAATGGGTTATTTGAAAGGCTTCAATGATCCTGGGTATATTGAAAAACTTATGAGAATTCTTCTGCCATTTTTAAAAAATGGAAAATACAGAGGCTTTCTGGCAGATGGCGATTCAATGCCACCTTTTGCCGATCAATCGATAATCATCGGAGAATATGTTGAAAAACTGGATGACCTCAAACCTGATAAGGATTATGTTTTTGTGACTAGGGAAGGTATCACTTATAAGACATT
The DNA here is from genome assembly GCF_059803555.1 of Chryseobacterium sp. TB1-D10. NCBI lineage: Bacteria > Pseudomonadati > Bacteroidota > Flavobacteriia > Flavobacteriales > Weeksellaceae > Chryseobacterium > Chryseobacterium sp. TB1-D10. The sequence continues at coordinate 17,468 of NZ_JAPFHB010000005.1, forward strand.
TTTAAAGAGAAATAAAAAATCAATTACGGTAGCAGCTGATAATTTATTTTATGAACCTTATGACATTGCATTAGGGGATATAGTTGAAATATGGAGTTATGTAATGGGAATTTTACCTAAAGACTATAAACCTTTAATGCCGGATTATGCCAATTTAAAAATGATGATTGGGGATTTGAAGACCACGATTCTAAACCTGGAAAATAAGGTTTCTGGTTTTTAAACATAGTCTGTTAATTATTTAGAGCATCCTTTGTGTAGATTTTGTCTTGTAATGAATTGTCTTTCATACTTTGAATTATTGAATACTTTGAAATATAATTGTACATCTTATTTTTTAGACATACATTTATATGGTAAGGAGGATTGTGCAAAAAGAGAGTTCAGTTTTGTCTAAAAACCCAATGTATTAGTTGAATTTTGTATTTAATATTCAGGTAATATAATTTTAGAAATTTAAATTTTACTCCTAAATTTCATCATCCATATTTTCGAAAATTTATTATCGTTTTGATGTTCCTTACAATACCAGACAATTTCCAATTAAGTAAAATAATTTTTTAATACATACACAATGCAACAAGGACAGGTAAAATTTTTTAACGTAGAAAAAGGATATGGTTTCATTGCTCCGTCTACGGGTGGTAATGACGTTTTCGTAAATACTTCAGGTTTGATAGATGATATTCGTGAAAACGATCGAGTAACATACGAGTTATATCAAAGTAACAGAGGTGTTTATGCGATCAATGTTAAATTGGCGTAATCTTGATTAAAAGCCGTCATAATAAATATACACTTTCATTCATATACATCATCTAACTGAGCAACGAGATGAATTTCCAAGCAATTATGCTCAATAGCGCCGGTTTGCAACCATTTTTTGAAGTTAAAATCTTGGATTAGATCTTTTCCATATGATTAGCGAATTCGACAGCTCGATCCATAGCATTCCACCAAATTTGAGGAGAAAAATTAATTCCATTCATAAATATAGTTTTGGATTATTAGTTTGTGTTGCGAATAGATTATGGTTTCTGTAAATTAAAGAGGTTCAATTTTCAGTATCTCACTATCTACAATCCTAGTCCTAGTTTCATTATAAATTTGTTTTACAGTTATCCTAATTTTATCATTCTTAGGAGTAGGAAAATTCATTAAATCTGAAATATTTTTAAAATCAAAGGCTTTACAAAGTAATGTTATATGACGAGTAGAATATTTATGTCTCTGGGTTAATGACTCCACATTACTAACAAAACTTTTGGCCAAACCCATTTTTAGGCTAAGCTGATCTTTGCTTAGTTTTTTTGCTTTGCGAATGTTTCTGACGTGATTAATAAAATCCAAATCGAATTGTGTTGTATCGAAATAAGTAATTTGTTCCATATATTTTTAAAAAAATAACCCAATATGTTGGGTATTAAATAAATATTTATTATTTTTGCTTTAGCGAATAAATCATTAACCTTCAACAAGGTAAAATGAACGATGTATCTCGAATCAAAAAGACCAATTTTCCATCGAGAACCTCGTGAAATCGCTCCATGTCTAAAAGTTTCTTACTTTTGTATACGGCATGCGAGCGGTTCTCACGTATACTTTAGGTGGAAACTTTAATCTTCGGTTTAAAGTGGGTTGGTCGCCCTGATTCTAGAGTGTGAGACCGCCGCATGCTATTTTTGCGTATAATTCTCATATCTAAAAGCATCGTTCCATATATAAAATAATATTTATGAGGACGACATTTTCAACCATTCTTCTTATTTGCCCACCGGAGTAGTCCGCCAGCATAACAGAAAAAAATTACAGCTTTATGCCATATTTACCTACAAAATCAGGAATTGGCTAACTGACTTATTATCGACACACTCCGAAATTCCTTTAAAAGTAAAAGGAAAGCCAGATTACGCTTTAAACTCGCACTTTAAAAGTACTCGCTTTCTTTTAATATTCCAAATTATTTTTCAGCACGAGGGGAATTTAATACTGAAGTTAAAAAGTTCAGCGTCTACGTGATTCAGACTTTTATAGCTGTTTTTAGATTTCAATAAAATGTTTTCTCATTTAGAAATGACACTTACATTGAGTTTACAACTCATTGCGGCTTTACAGCTTACACAGGACACAATTTTATTCATATTATTTCAAGATGTGCTGGCAGGATTTTTTGCTATGTCCTTACTGAAGCTTCATCCTAAGCATCATCAAATAAAAACGCTAAAAACATATTCAAGAAACAGAAAGTGTAATGTAACCAAAGAAAAACAAAAAGCCCTTTCCACAAAAGTTGACCGCTAGCGTAGGAAAGAGCAAAGTCTAACGAATTAAACCTATTCAAAAGTATGAAAAAAAACTTTTGCAGCCTAAGTCATATCCAATTGGCTTTTGGCTTCACCTTGCTCGTTTCCGGCGTAGCAATAGGGCAGATGCGCACCATTACAGGCAGTGTCACAGAAAATAGCCAGCCAGTCAAAGGCGTTTCTGTATTCCAGGAGGGTAGTAATGAAGTGGCTGTGACCAATGCATTAGGCGTTTACCGTGTTCAGGTATCGGGAGAAAACCCTGTAATAATTTACCGCCATCCGGACTATCCCGAACGAAAAATCACTTTAGGCAGCAGAATAACCGTCAATATCTCATTAGGTAAAGAAAAAGAAATTGAGGAAGTTGTTCTCAATGCAGGTTATTATAAGGTCAAAAATAAGGAAAGAACAGGAAGCATTGCCAAGATCTCAGCCAAAGACATCGAAAATCAACCTGTCACCAATGTCCTTGCTTCAGCGCAGGGTAGGATGAGCGGGGTTTCGATCACTCAGAATTCGGGAACACCTGGAGGGGGATTTGATATTCAGATCAGGGGTAAGAACAGTATCCGTCGGGAAGGGAATGAACCGCTATATATTATTGATGGTGTTCCTCAAGCTTCTGAAACGCCTTCATTGTATTCCAACAGGATCCTTCCTTGGTCATCGATCAATCCTTTGAATACGATCAATCCAAATGATATCGAAAGCTTTGAGATTCTTAAAGATGCAGATGCTACGGCTATCTATGGAAGCCGTGGAGCCAACGGGGTCATCATTGTGACCACTAAAAGAGGGAAGAAGGGAAGGTCCGAACTGAAACTGAACACTTCCTATTCTTTAAGCAGGATCACAAGACCGATGGAGCTGATGAATACGGAACAGTATATCAGCATGAGAAAACAGGGATTTCAGAATGATAATGTGCCATATCCTGCAACGATGTATGATATCAACGGAACCTGGGACCAGTCGAGGTATACCGATTGGCAGAAAGAACTGATCGGCGGAACAGCTGATGCTTATGCCGTTCAGTTGTCTTTGAGCGGAGGTTCTGAGACCACCTCCTACAATATAAGCTATGGTCATAATGAACAGTCAACGGTTCTTCCTGCCGATTTCAGGTACAGGACGGATAACGTCAATGCCAATTTTTCTTATTTTACGCCTGACAGGAGACTGGAGTTCAATTTTGTCAACACGTTCTCCTTTCAGAAGAACAATGTTCAGAACGATGACCTGACCCTGAAAAGCATCACCTTAAGTCCGAATGCACCTGCACTGTACAATACGTCCGGAAATATCAACTGGGAGAACGGCACCTTTACGAATCCTGCAGCCTCATTCCTCAGTGAGTATATCAATAAGACCGCATTTTTTAACAATGGGCTGAACGTCTCCTACAAGCTTTTTCCATTTCTGTCGGTCAAGATGAATGCCGGGATCAGCTATCAGAATTTCGAGGAAAGATCACTGAAGCCCCACACCATCAATAACCCCGCATTGGGTCAGACGAGCCTGAACTCGACCTCATCAAAGAATAATCAGGTGAACTTTTCCTACATACTTGAACCGCAAGTTGTCGGAACGTATCAGTTCGGGAACCATCAGTTTGAGGCCTTGGTAGGGACTACTCTTCAAAAGACGCAATCTGATCAGGGTGCGATAACGGGAAGGGGATTTGAAAGCAATGCACTGATCGACAATATTGGCGCTGCCAGTGTAAAGACCATCTCTGATCAGGTACGCAGTGAGTACAATTATACCGCAGTATTTGCCCGATTTAATTATCAGCTTAAAAAAAGGTATATCCTGAACCTTACAGGAAGACGGGATGGTTCAAGCCGTTTCGGTCCCAACAACCGCTTCGGGAATTTCGGGGCAGTAGGAGGGGCGTGGCTGTTCTCGGAAGAGAATTTCCTGAGAGATTCCAAATGGCTGACCTTAGGTAAGATCAGGGGAAGTATAGGAACGACAGGAAATGACAAGATAGGGGATTACCAATACCTCAACACCTATATCATTTCTTCCAATATCTATAACGGACAGACCGGGCTTAATCCTGCACGATTGTACAATCCCAATTTCAGCTGGGAGAAGACGGTGAAAAAGGAAGTGGCATTGGAACTGGGATTCTGGAAAGACCGTTTTAACTTCTCAGGAGCGTATTATGAAAATACTTCATCTAATCAGCTGGTGGGTATTCCACTTCCTGCAACTACGGGGTTTTCCTCGATACAGTCCAATCTTCCTGCAAAGATCAGGAATACGGGATGGGAATTTGACACGTCGATTCAGGTACTCAAAAATGGAAAGTTCAGATATGATACGTCATTCAATCTGAGTATTCCTCGAAACACGCTGGTAGAGTTTCCGAACCTCGAAGGTTCGACCTACTCCAATCAATATGTTATTGGCTATCCGACGACTATTGCGAGAGTGTACCAGTATGAGGGAATCGATCCTGCAACAGGATTATATAAGTTCAAGGATTTCAACGGTGATGGAAAGATCAATTCTCCAGATGACAACAAGGCAGTGGAAAAACTTGGCGTCCGGATGTTTGGCGGATGGTCAAGCCAGTTCAGGTTCGGTCAATGGTCAGCTTCCTTCCTGTGGCAGTTCGTTAAACAGAGGAACTGGAATTACAACCGCCAGATGCTGATGCCGGGAACACTCAGCAACCAGCCTGTCGAGGTTCTGGATGCATGGTCGCCCTCGAATCCGGAAGGAACCTATATGCAATACTCAGCGGGCTATAATCCTCAGAAACTTTCACTGCATGGTTTCTTTCAGAATTCTACCGCTGCGGTAAGTGATGCCTCTTACATCAGGCTGAAAAATGTACAGGTCAATTACCGGATACCGGTAGATAGAATGGGGATCAAGGAAGCGATGGTCTATTTTCAGGGACAAAACCTTCTGACCATCACCAACTATTTCGGAATGGACCCGGAATTTTATCTGGTAGGTTATCTGCCGCCTTTGAAGACGTATTCTTTGGGATTTCAGGTGACGTTCTGATGTGAAACTGAATTCCTTTGATATGCAAATAAAAACTATACTCTTAATATTTAAAGAAAATGAAAAATATAATTAATCAAATGATGTATCTGCTCGTGATGCTCGCCGCTCTACTCAGTACGATTGCCTGCGAGAAGTTTGTGGAAACTGATTTCCCGAATAACCAACTGGCCACTGAAATGATCTTTGAAGACGAAAAAACGGCAGATGCCGCCCTGGCAGGTTTGTATTCAGGTCTGTGGACCGGCTCTGTGATCAGCGGTACATCAGACGGTTCAGGTGCTCTGCTGGGAACCTATTCCGATGATATTACCTGTGTCTTTACCAGCGCAGGGAATGCGATCCTGGATATTTACAACAACCAGCCCCTTGCAACGAATTCTACAGTCAGTCTGGTCTGGACAAATGCCTATCAGCAAATCTATATGGCGAATAGTATTATCGAAGGCGTGGAAAGATCAAAGAGCCTTTCTGAATCGGCAAAGGACAGGATCAAAGGGGAAGCTCTGATGATCCGTTCTCTGATTTATTTTTACCTGTACCAGATCTATGGAGAAATTCCTTATACCGATACTACAGACTATGTGTACAACAGTACACTGAACAGAATGCCAAAGGATCAGTTTCTGATAAAGCTTGAAACAGATATGTCTGAGGCGGTAAACCTGCTGCCGACAGAATATCGTAATGCGGAGCGGATCTATATAAATAAGGGGGTCGGATATCTGGTGCTGGCCAAGATGAAGATGCTGATCGGTAATTGGCAGGAAGCGGAAGTACTATGTCAGGCAGTCATTCAGAATGCGGACTATGTTTTTCAAAATGACCTGTCCAAAGTTTTTCAGAAAACAGGAAAGCATATCATCTGGCAATTGAAGCCTAAGAATAACACAGACCCAACCAATGAAGCATTGCTCTACAATTTTGTTTCAGCACCAACATCTTTTGTCCTTAACCCTGATCTTATCAATTCTTTTTCTATGGGTGATCTCCGCAGACAACAATATTTTGTAGCAGTGGTATTCGGTTCCCAGACGAATTATAAGCAGACCAAGTACAAGGTGACTACAACGACCAATAGTACTGAATACTCCGTCATTTACAGGTTGGAGGATGTTTATCTGATGCTTGCAGAATCTCTTATGAAACAAAACAAGACCGCTCAGGCAGTACCGTTCATTAATTACACCAGACAGAGGGCAGGACTGACTGCATTAACTACTTCGATTTCACAGTCTCAGGCGATGGAGGAGATAAAGAATGAGAGAAGAAAAGAGTTTTTTGCAGAACACGGCAACAGGTTTTTAGATCTGAAAAGATGGGGACAGCTGGATCAGCTCAAACCTGTAAAGGTCAATTGGAAAGCAACCAACCAATTCTTTCCGTTGCCACAGAAAGAAATGCTTTTGAACATGAATCTAACGCCACAGAATGATGGATATTAGTAAGAGAGATAAAAGTGTAAGTATTTTAAGATTTAACAAGAGGTTTTCAGAAATTTGGAATGTAGAAGGACAGGAGTTCAAATCCTTTGGATATGTAATGAAGTACAGTTTATATGCTTTGCTTATGACTATGTTCGTCAGTCTGACTACCGGAAAACTATCTGCTCAAAACTATGAACATCTTGCAAAGTTGGTAAGGGAAACTGAGGAAATTCGTTTCCCTGAATCTTCTGATAATGGCAAATGGCTGGCCTGGTATTCTGTTTTGGGCGATGGTTCCAAAAATCTGAAACTGCAGAGTATATTGAATCAAGATATTCTGTTGGAAAGGAAAAATATCAATTTAATGATGTTTGTTGGGAATCATCTGGCAATCCAATTCGGAGAAATGCTGGAATACCTCGATCCTGAAACAGGGAAATCCCAGTCTTTGAAGAATGTCAGCAAATTTCTATATGATGATAAGACTAATGCCTTGATCGTATTGTACACAGAAAAGGAAGGCCGTTTGTTAGAAGTTTTTGATACCGATCTGAATCTCCGGCAAACTATTGCTGATGTTCAGTATGTATATGCAAAAAATGATCAAACGGTCGTCAGAAGAAAGATGGGTGATCTGAATGAAGTTCTGTTACTGAAAAAGGGACTTTTTGTAAATGTCTTTTCAACAACGGAAGACCTGAAAAATGTAGTTCCGTCAGGAACTAAGGAAAATGGTCTTGTGGTTCATAGCCTTAACGATGGTAAATCTAAGATCTACTACATTGCTCCGGACAAAAAGCAATATGTAATGGACATCAGTAAGTACAATGATTATGATCAGATGACGCTCAGTCCGTCACGTTCCGATCACCAGATCGTTATCAAACTAGAGAAAAAGTTAAAAGCCAAAAAAGAAATGGTGGATGTTTGGTATGGAACAGATTTCGACCTTGCGACGCATAATGCCTCCATACTTAAAGCTATTCAGATTGACTGGAACCCATTCACTGCAAAAACCAATTTGATGACCCGTTCCGGTTATTTTGGGGAAACTGCAATAGGTAATGACCTGTATCTGATAAATCAGGTCGACAAAAATCAGGTGGATAAGATGGATAAGGCAGGAGGACAAGGTTTTGATCAACTTTTTTTGTGGAATGCCGCTACGGATGAGTACTCTCTTATCTCCGTTTTGCAGAAAGAAATGGTGATCTCTCCGACCGGTGAGTACCTCCTTATTCAAAAGGAGAATAACTGGCAACTCTATAATACAATAAAACTCCAAATAGTGGACGTAGATGTTTCTCGGGAAATGATGCCTTATTTTACTTCAGACAACGATGTCCTTTGGGTCGGGGGCAATACGATTGCTGAGCAGAATCTCTTTAACAGAAAGGTCAGGGAACTATTTAAGGGAGAAAACTCAATGATCGAACTGATCGATTTTAAACGTGTCTATACTGATATTGGAAATAAAAGAGACTTCAGGACAGCGGATCTAAAGAAACCTTTGGTTGTCAAGATCACGAATCTGAGTGATCAAAATGTATCCTATGCCTATTTGAAAAATAAGAAACTCCATTCAGTTTTATCTTCTACTCCTGATCAGATCACTGAATTTAAGCAGTTGGGTCAACGGGAACATTATTATTGGATCGCTGAAAATTATAATAAGCGTCCGACATTAATTGTAAGGGATGGAAAAGAAAATCCTAGAAAACTTTATGTGTCAAATAGCGGTGATCAAAAGTTTGAGCAAACTGAGATGATCAGGATTTCTTATAAGGGTTCGGATGGTGAGAAGATCAGCGGTGCGTTGTATATGCCGCTGAACTTTGACCGCACTAAAAAATATCCTGTTGTGATGCATATCTATGAGAAACAGGACTATCTCACCAAAAGGTTTTTGAGACCATCTTTTGCAAATCCGACAGGTTACAATATTCCGCTGTTGATAGAGGAGGGGTTTGCTGTTTTGCTTGCCGACATCTCACAATCTGATAAAGGTGCCGGAATATCTGCTTTGGAGAGTATCAATAATGCTTTGGATGAACTGCAAAAAATAAAATATGTTGATATGAATAGAATTGGTTTGATGGGACAGTCATTCGGAGGATATGAAACCAATTTTATAGCCACCCATTCCGATCGTTTTGCAGCCTATGTTTCAGGAGCGGCTGTTTCTGATGTGATCCGCACCTATTACGCCTATAATTATAACTTTAATGCACCCGATTATTATAGATATGAAGGACGGCAGTACTGGTTTAAATCAACAGTTGCTGAAGATCCTGAAAAATATATCAGGAACAATCCGATCATGTATGCTCAGAATGTCACCGCACCAATGCTCTTATGGACTGGGACAGACGATGGCAATGTCAGCCCTGATGGTACAAAATCGATGTTTATCGCTTTGAGGAAATATAAAAAACCTGTGATTGCATTATTCTATGATAAAGAGGGTCATGCGATGAAAAAGCAAGAAACACAAAGAGACCTGACCGTCAAGATTTTAGACTGGTTTAATTATCATTTAAAGGACTATAAAGATATTTCTTGGATACATAAATACATAAAGGGTGCTTAATAGCACCCTTCTTTTAAAAATTAATTGATGAAGGCGTTAAGGAATTCTGAAGAGTTCCGTTTCGCATCCTGTTTGATAAAGGTCGTGAACACCGGAAGCATCACTGACTGTACATACAAATCCTGTATTGTCTGTCGTACATTGCTGCTCCGTCAAAACACACATTGCTGATGGGTTTTCCGAATCGATTTTCCAACCAGGAATTTCTGCTTTAGCAGATTTGGATGCTACATTGGTAGCATACGCACTACCGGCTCCAATAAATAGGATAGCCAATGGCAATACGATTTGTCTCATTTTTTTCATGATGTTAAAATTTGTTGTTGGTGCCTACTCTTTGTTCAGGTTTTCGGCTTCCCCTGAAATGAAATGTTGAATGATGTTTTGCGCAAAACGATATCTGATTATTTCATTTTCAATAATTACATACAGTTGGTCTTTATTTACCGCAAATTGTATTCGCTGCTCTTCGGATCTGTTCGTTATATTTATGCTTCCAAGATATTTTTGTTCTTGTGTAGAATAGAGATCAATTATGATGGCTCTTTTACCCTTTTCCTTCTCAAGTTTTCCCTTGCGGTCCGATCGAACAAAGAGCACTCCCTTGTAAGCAAATGATCCTTCATTGACGATGAGCGGATTGTTCAGTTTTCGGCTTCCATCAGATAAGACGGATAATCCCAGATGCGGTGTTTTGACCGTGTCAATGGTCTTGTAGACATTCTTTGACTTCAGATTGTAGTCTGTAACGACAAACTGATTCTTGTAATGATAGACATAGACCACCTTTCCTGTAAAAGCATCGTAATTTAACTGCCCGTCAGGTTCAAAAAATCCTTCACTTTTTTTCTCAAGCAAATCGGGTCTTAGCTTTATTGAATCCTTATGACCTTTGGCAATAATCCCCAAAGTCTGTATCTGTTTGAGACGGTGAAAAGCACCGATTACAAAATGATCTGAATCAAGGCTTTTTATTTTTCTGAAATAGGTCTTTCCAACATTTTGTTCCGCTAGCTCATTCTTTCCGGTTTGTCCTGCAAAAACGATAGGTATTGTTCCGTCATACAGATATGTTATACTGTCAGCGACTTCCAATATCGGCGATCTGAAATTGATGTCTGTTCGGTCCAATCGTAAATTCTGCTGTTTCAATGAAGACAAATCGGTGATTTTTGTAATCGAAAAAGGTGCGGTATAATTGCCCAAATATAAAGTATCACCGTAGAAGCCTGCAATATAATACGAATTCAGTTTCAAATCATAAGTACCATCTTTCAGAATGGGATGCTGCAAAAATCTCCTTTGGAAACCATTGTCCCTCTTTAAAATATTTTCTGACTGCTTGTACAGAAAAAACATTCCTGCCGAGCATAGAAAAGCTGTCACTACAAGGATTAAGCTCATCTTTGCTCTGTTGATCATCTGATGGTCTGCAGAAAAAATTATAGAAAAGACAGCAATCAATATACATATCAGATTGAAAATTAAATGCGTGTTCCAATCCATCTTTTCAAGAATGCCACCACACGAACATGGAACAAATTCACTATAGTTAAGAATCAAATAAATATAGACAGTAAACAAAACCATCAAAATGTAGGATCCATATAAACCGATATACCTTGTTCTTTCAGAGATCAAAAGGAAACAAACCAAAAGCTCAAGGATCAAAATTCCGTATGTAATAAAAACTGCATAGGCACTCAGGAGAGGTGATTGTGCAATTTGGATCTGAAAATTTTTAAAATCCATTATCTTACTGATGCTGGCGTAACAAAACAGCAGTATGAAAAAATAGCTTGTGAATTCTACAAATCTTGTTTTGATGGTTTTCATAATCTTAATATTTATCCTTTTCTGACTAATATCCATTTGACATTTTTCCCACAGTAGGTGGGCAGTACTTCGCCTTTTGAAAGGTAAACTACGGTGCTTATCCTTCCTTCAACCTCCCATTCTCCACTTTCCGTACATCTCTTTCCGGTGCTTAAGGTTACTTTGTGATTTTCCATTTTTGAAACTGTATCAGTTAAGCAGAAATCATCCTTATCAGATTGTGTCCTGCGCCATCCTCCAGTGCTGCTTATCTTTTTTCGGTTCATCATCATCACCTGTATCCATATTGTCAGAATCTTTTTCTTCTGCAATGCCATTTTGAATCCTTGCAGATTCTTTATTGCTTTGAACTTTCATATTTTGTTGTTTCTGTTCTGTTGTATTTAAATCAGACTCAGATCTTTCACAAGACTGCATAAAGAATGCAGCTGTCAGACTTAAAAGTGAGATATACTTTTTCATTTTTTAGTAATGGTTTTAAAAGTTATCCCGGCCGGTTGTTGATAGTGATTAGAATTCTGATGTCGAAATTAGAAGGGTTAGGGAACTAAAAAAAACTATTGTTGCATCAATTGATACATTAAATGTCACTATTGATCAATTCTACCAACAAAATTGATTTATATGTTATTGATAATCAGTTAATTGAACTTAGTGTAGAGTTTGAACAAGCGTTTAATTGTGTCTTTTTTATTAAATTTGAATATATCTTATCATAATGTATTATTGTAATAGAATTTTACCACTATTGTTCACTTTTTTTGTGTTTATGACACAAGGTAAAGAGATACAACAACAATCTTACAAGGAGATTTCCCGATTGATCGATTCCTACTCAGAGAATGACGAAAGAGCAATGGTTTTTGTCAAAATGTACATTGACAAAGCAAAAAATGACCATAACCTTAAAAAACTTATCCGAGGTTACGAAGAAGCCATCTATTACAGCAAAGAAACCAGCAGAAAATTATCCTACGCTGACAGTGCCATTGTCACCGCTGTAAAATCAAACGACCAGGATCAGATCGCAAGAGCCTACGCAGGAAAAGGAATTATTTATTACTATAATCTAAGACAATACAAAAAAGCTTTAGAAGAATATCTGATAGCGTTTAAATATTCAAAAAATTCAAAAGATGGGTACCTTAAGAATAAGATCATTTATCATTTGGGAATGATCAAAAGCTATTTGGGATACTATAAATATGCAGCTGTACATTTTGAAGAGGCAGCTGATTTTTTTGAAAAAAATGCCAAAGAGAGTTTAGATCGGAACATCAGGTACAATAATGAATCAGGATATTTTAACAGTATTTATCGCTTAAGCACGTGTTATAAAAATCTAAAATTATATCATAAGGAAGACTCCCTCATTAACATTGGGCTGGAAAGACTTCATAACAACAGCGAGCTTGTCATTGAGTTTGGGTACTTCCAGAAAGGAAGAGGAGTGCAGTTACTTAGAAAGGGAAAAGCAGATGAAGCATTGAAGCACTTTAAAGTGTCTCAAGATATTCTGAGCAGCAATCAGGATTACGCTTCCTTGACGAGCGTTTATTTTTATATAGGGAAACTATATAGATCAAAGGGAAATAGAGCTGAATCGTTAAACTATTTTAATAAAGTTGATTCGCTGGTCAATAAATTTTGGTTTATTACCCCTGAGATCAGATCAAGTTACCTGTATCTGATCGATGATGCTGAAAAAAATGGGAATTCTGACCGGAAGATGTATTACGCGGACCAGTTGTTAAAGGCCGACTCTATTATTAATGCTGACTTTGTAATGCTCACGGACAAAATTTATAGCGAGTATGATACGGACAATTTAATAGAAGAGAAGAAGCAGATGATCAGAGGTCATCAAGTTATTTTATATTCTTCCATTGGTGCGGGACTGGTAATATTGTTTTTTTTAATTTGGAGGTTCAGGAAAAGAGAAAAGGAATTGAATGCCAGGTATCAGGAAGTGCTGGAAAAATTAAATACCTCAAAAGAAACCATTAGTTTCGACGTCATACCACCCGCTTCATCTGATGAAAACAGTTTAGAATTATACAGTTCAGAAATTATCGAGGAAATCAAAACAAATCTAAAGATTTTTGAAGACGAAAAACAATTTCTTCAGCAGAATTTAACACTTGACATTGTTGCCAAAATGATAGGAAGCAACCGCACGCATTTATCGTATGTACTCAATGTACACTTTGATGTAACATTTCCAACATACCTTAAAGCTTTAAGGATAAGATATATCACCAATTTACTCGTAGAGGAAACTATATATCTTAGTTATAAAATTGAAACACTCGCCAAAATATGTGGGATGGCGAACAGGCAGATCTTCTCAGCACACTTTCTCGAAATCAACAGTATCAGGCCTAGAGATTTTATCAGAATGAGACAGGAAGAATTAAAGAAGACCTGATTTTTTTATTTTTTAGCCCGATTTTTACGTTAACAATAAATTGAAAAACGTATGAACGGACAAAATTTTAAGAAAAAAGTTGATCAACTTTGGAAAGATCTTACAACGGCAGTGGATCAAATCAACAGAAGTGAGAATGATATTGTGATTCGGGCAGAAGAAATTCTGATGGAAACAGATGCTGCTATAAGACAATTGAAAGACCTATTGCGCCAATATCAGTTTCCGGACTGGAGTAACGAAATATATTTCTTTAAAAATACCAAACCACAGTTCGTAGCAGTATATATCTACTATTCCAAAGTGTTAGCCATAGAAGCCTCAAAACCCTACGCTGATTCGCAGGCGTTAAGATCGTATTATGAAAACGAGAGATCCAATCTTTTATATTTCTATAATGAGCAAAGGGAATTTATCAGTTATTACCGTCGTAAATCGACATACCTGGACAAAAAATATTTCGTTCGGTTCAAATTTGATTTTAAGTTGAAGCTCAGTCCGGAATTGTACAGTTATGATGAGGGATTTTCCACCTCCCACGACCATATTGTGTCTCAAATAATGGCAAATGATCTTTTAGAACAATATTTAACAAATAAAATTGATTCAAAAGACGATAAAGAAAACTCTATTGACCATATTAAGAATCTGGAATGGACAGCCCCGAAAGTTGCCCTTATTGAGCTGTTGTATGCACTTCATCAAATGAAGTGTTTTAATGGAGGTCATTCAGATCTGGCGGAAATTTTCCGCTGGGCAGAAAATTCACTAAATATTGGTTTAGGGAATTATCATAAAACATTCAGCGAAATACGGTTAAGAAAAACGGATAGAACAAAATTTTTGTCATTGCTTCAGCATAATTTTAATCAGTATTTGGATGACTTAGACCTATAGGAGAACAATTAGTTTCTACACATAATTCTCCAATTTCAAATAAGACCATCTTCTATTTTCACCTATTAAAACTTATAACACCTTAAGCTGCCTTAATCTTGATGTACTGTCAATTAAGAGTCCTTATCGTTTATAATTCCAACAATTGGCCTATGAAATACTATTTCATAGGAATTGTAATTGTAAATCTTTCGGTAGTATCGATAAGCTACCGAAAGATCTTCTGTGTGATTTATTCATAGAGCAACTTTACACACACCATTATCAAAGAGATTTCCACTTATACGATAGTTGAAAGTATTTCAAGCTAATTTGAATTCGATCAAGATAATTCTTAAAAAAATCGGTAAATAAAGATCCTTAGTGGGAAGAAATGAAAAATTGATATAAATATTGAATGATAATCCAAACAAGATGTTGCTTATCACAATGCATTGGATGTTTTTTTTCCAATTTAATAAAAACTGAGTTTAATCATCAGTAACCATTGATCTAAAACTCTGTATTCAAAGGATGTACAAGAGAATCTTTCGGTAGTACCGAGAAACTACCGAAAGATATTAAGCGTGATTTTGAAATTTTGTCGAACAAAATAATTGACAAATGGCAATATCTATTATCACCAAAGAAGACCTTCAGCAATTCAAAATTGAACTATTGGAAGGCATTGAAATATTACTCAAGGGTAAGACGACAGAGCAAAAATTATGGCTTCGGAGTTCTGAGGTCAAGAAGCTTCTTAACATATCTTCAGGAACCTTACAAAATCTGAGGATCAACGGAACATTATCGTACAGCAAGATAGGGGGCTCCCTGTATTACAATTATAAAGACATCCAAAAATTACTCTCGGATGTTAAACATTAATTTTTAATACGGAATTATGAAGAATAATAGAAATATCATCGTTTTTTTTGAGCGTGTTATTGAAGATGATCGATTGTATCCCTCTCATATCAGTATGTATGTTTCACTTTTCCAGTTCTGGAGTTTGAACCGGTTTCAGAATTCTTTTCGGATCAGCCGGGAAGATGTGATGAAGTTAAGTAAGATCAGGTCAATCGCAACTTACCATAAGTGCATCAGAGAACTTTGTCGCGCAGGATTTATACGGTACTCGCCAAGTTACAATTCATACAAAGGAAGCTTGATCGAGATCGTTGATTTTGACATTGAAAAAGAATGCGAAAAAAAAATATCTCACAGTCAAAAATTCTTATCACAAGATGATATTCGGTTTTTAGTTCCGGTGTTTAATGAAGTTGAGTTATATTTTACTGAACGGGATCTCCCATCTGCAGAAGCAGATCGTTTTTTCTCTTTTTATCGATCTAAAAACTGGAAATTGAGTAACGAGAAACCAATGAAATGCTGGCAGGCTGCTGCAAGGAATTGGATCTCTGAATTGAAAAAATGTATAAAATAAGAACAAATGAAGAATATAGATCCCAAAACTCCGATATGGCGACTAACTGTTGAAGAATTTTTGGAGGTTTCCAAAAAAATTAATTCGGAAAAAAAATATGAATTTGGATTGAAAGGTCTTGCAAAAATGCTGGGATGTTCTATTTCGAAAGCCTCGGAAATAAAATCTTCAGGACTGTTGGATGATGCCATCATTCAAAACGGAAACATTATCATCATTGATAAGGAAAAGGCATTATCGCTTTTTGCACAAAAATAAAGATGCATTACCTTGAATTAATGCGGCGGTTTTGGGATTTTAACCAAAAAACATCAATTGGACCAACGGGAATTTCAATGTACTTATACCTGCTGAAAATTGGTTCTGACAATGACTCTTGTGATTTTCAAATTTCTGATGTTGTCATAAGCATAGAATTAGGAGTGACTAGAAAAACGGTAAAATCCACTAAAGAAAAACTCCGGAATTTAGGATTAATTAAATACCAAACAACAAGCGGACTTGCGAGTAAGTACAGGTTAATAGGAGATTATCCTTTACAAATTCCTAACCCTGAAATGGTGAGTAAAAAAGAAATTGGAAAGGAAGAATTTATTCAACAAACAGAAGAATACGGAGTTTCATTACTTACAGAAGTACCCTTTCATACTTTTTCTGAAAACATCAATGATCAAGAAATTGAAAATCATTTATCGCACACAAAACAATCCTTACAACCACAACCAACAACTCAAAAAGGGAACGATGAAAATATTCCTTCTTTGGAAGAATTTATGACGTATGCAGAAACATTAAAAATTTACGAGCCTGAGTTAGATTCTGAAATACAATCGAAATATGAAAATTGGAAAAACAATGGCTGGAAAAATAGTTCTGATAGACCCATTACCAATTGGAAATCTTCATTGAAAAGTACGTTACCTTTTATGAAGAGTCAAATAGAAAGTCATCAACTTTCACTTCAATCCATTCCGGATATAAAACGTCCAAAATCCCAAAACAGTAACCTTTGAAAGCTAGGCAAATGTCCTGGATAAAAATCCACTGGAAAAAATTAGATTATGACACTATCAGATTTAAAACCCGGTCAAAAAGTAACCATCAACGGAATGCTTGCCGAATACAAAGGAATTCAAAAAGTGAAGATCCCAAATTTCGGAAAAGTCGAGAAAAGGGTCTTTCAAGGGGAAGGAATTAATATTTACAAATATTACAGTATTGCGGACGGTACTAAAACGCTCGAAAGCGAGATAATCAAGTTGATATAAAATTACAAATCGATTTTAATCAATTTAGAATATAAGGAAGGAAAATAAAGACTGAAATTTTAAACCAAATTGAAGCATTATTATGGCTGTACCGGAAAAGGATTTACGGTTGATCCGCAAGAATTTTGAAAGTAATAATGAAGTAAATCCTGAGAGAATTCGGTTGGGAAACCATTTCGTGGACGATTTTATTTTCGAAGGTCACGAGGCTGCGGATATTCCCATCAATGCTCTTAGGGTGATATTTAATATTGTTTCTACCATCAGTAATGAGCAATTTCGTCCGGAAGACCGACCTAAACAACTCTCCTTGTTTGATGAGGAGTTTGAAACTGAGAACAATATTTTCGCTTCCTTAAAAATCAGGAACAGCAAAATTTCACCAAGCGGTTCTACTAAGCAAGTGATAGATGCTTACGAATTTCTTACGAAGTTCAAAATGAGCTGGTACAAATCCACTAATTCCAAAGGCAAGGAAATCAAAACTTTTGGTGGACTAATTTCTATACCTAGTTATGACCAGAGAGGTTACACCACGTTTTTAATCAGCAGTTATTGGCTTAAAAAACTAATGGTTATTCCGGAATATAATTACGTTTTGTACAATTTGGTGTACAATATCAGGAACAATAAGCATATTATTTTCGCTATCTGGCTTGCAAAGCTGCCTGAAAACGGAGCCTTTTTAAAACTCTCAACATTGAACAAGAAATTTGGATTGAAGTATAAAACTTCCAAGGATTTTTGTTTCAAATTTTTAAAACCTGCAAGAATCAGTTTGAATACATTCAATACGCTTTCCTTCAATTACAAGTACAGAGGAGATTCAATCTTTATTATTCCTTATTTAACCAAAACCATTTTGAACAACAATTTATCTCAAAACAAAAGAGAACAATTGGAATCAAGCGAAGCTTATCTGAACCATACGGAAAAAATAGCCCAAAGATTAAGTTACATCAGGAAAAGATATGGTCTGCACGAAAATGAAATGCTCCAGTTTTCCCATCAATACAGAAACGTTCCACAAACCAGAGTTTTGATAGAAAAGGCATTCAAAGAATTTATCCGAACGGCTCGATTGAAAGAAATTAAATCTACGGAATTTCAAGGAAAATTATTTCTGAATGAAATTCAGGAACATCTCATACAAATTTATCGGCGTACAAAAATGGGAGAATTATTACCAAATGGTTACCCGATAATTATTTGAATTCGGAATTGCGGTCACCCGGAATTCGGAATTGCGGTCACTGAGGTTAAGAAAGTGTTAAAGTGCCAAAATTTTTGAGTGATATTTCGGAATTGCGCTCACTCCGAAATTCAAAACCCACTAAAAATATGGATAACCATAAAAAAATGTGGATAACTACGAGTATTGTATTAAAAATGAATGAAAATAGAAAGTTGAATTCGGAATTGCACTCACCCTAAAACAGTTGTCTTTTCGGAATTACGGTCACTCTATTTTCGGAATTGCACTCACCAGAATTCGGAATTGCGCTCACCCTAAAAGCGGCTCAAAACCTTTGTCATAAGAGGATACAAAGCCTCATTAAAAGTATATTAAAAGTAATTAAAAAGTTTTTTTTTATTAAAAAGGAAAATGTGGATAAAAAATTTGCTTTAAAAAAGAAAAAAAATGAATTGCGAAGAAGTAAAAGAAAAAGTGAATATAAGAACAGTTTTGGAATCGTTCAGCCTTTTTCCTGTTAAAGAGAATCGGAAAACTGCATTGTACTTTGCGCTTGACAGGGAAGAAAAAATCCCGAGTTTTTCGGTTGATTTCGTTAAAAATAAAGCATTTGATTTCGGAACCGGGAAAAGTTATGATGTGATTTCAATCGTTCAGCAAATGAATCGATGTTCAGTTTCTGATGCTTTGAAGTATCTTGAAAAATTTGACTTCTCAGTTCAAAATCATATTCGGATTGAAGATACTGTCCAAGTAAAAAATTATCAAATCATAAAAGTAAATGAAATTAAGCACCCTGCTTTAATTCAATACTTAAAATCCCGAAAAGTTTGCGAACAAAAAGATTTGGTAAAAGAAATTGAGTATATGTTGAATGGTAAGAAATATTTTGGAATCGGATTTTTTAATAATTCAGGAGGAGTTGAAATCCGAAGTAAATATTCAAAAATCTGTTTGGGCAAAAAAGATGTCACTTTGATAAAAAATGATTTGAATACTTCCAATGAAATTGTAGTTTTTGAAGGTTTTTTTGATTATCTGACTTTTAAAAATTTGGAAAGTGCAGAAAGTTCAATTTCAGATTGTTTGATTCTCAATTCTACGGCGATGCTTTTCAAAGTTGAAGAATCGTTGAAAGAATATGATAGAATTTCACTTTTCTTGGACAATGACCCAAATGGAAATGCAACTAGAGAAACTATTCAAAAAAAGTATAAAAATGTAGAAGATTGTTCTTTGGTGTACAAGGATTTTATAGATTTGAATGAATGGTTTTGTATGAATACTACGGAAAATAAATTTTAATTTAGGCGTTCATTATTTTTATTCCGTCAAAGAAATAATTCAAAATATATTTATCAAATTCGTCCAAATTATTTGTTTTTTCAATAGTCATTTCTTTTCCTATTTCGTTAAATTTTTCAACTACTTTATGTATGGTTAAATCACTATCATAGAAGTCAATAACTTTAGATTCGTGAATTTTTTTTGAAATCATTCTAGGCAAACCATATTCTTCAAGTTGGAATACAACTTTAGGTAGAAATGCGTTTGAACACCACTTTATGAATTTAGAAATATCATATTGCTTATTTTTTAAAATTCGTTTTTGTAACGTATTTAAATCATTTAAAAGTGCTGAAAATTTATATGTGACATTTCTTTCTAGTAGAAAAAAAGTATCAATCCCAACATCATAATCTTCAAGTTCTTTTAGCAGTTCGGGAATAGATTTAGTCCAATTGTAAGCCATTATTTTTATAAATTCGACAAAGGTTTTATAGCTACAATCCCAGTTTCCTGGTTGTAACTTTATCACTTTATAAAGAAGTCTATCCCAATTTTCAGGCTTAAATTCATTCAAGTAATATAAGCCATTCCATTCGTCAGGATTTTTAGTCAAATCAATTGCTATAGCCTTTATCAAATCAGAGTTACTCGATTGAAAAATGGATTCTGATTTTAGTTCTTCATAGACTTTAGCTCCAACAAGCTCAGCCATTTCATCATTATAGAACTTTAATTTTGCAACTTGCTCTTTAGTTAATAATCCATCATATTTTGATTCTTCTAAATCTCCTAGTATTTCATCTGGAAAGGGAATGCTTAATTGAGTTAAGCCTTCTTCTGGTGGCTGTTCTAAAATGTAAATCTTACCTATAAAGTGCTTAAACATTCTGCCACCTCTTCCAATAATATTTTTATAAGTGAAATCGTCCAATTTTGCACTTCCTTTTCTATTTCTCCAAATTATCACGTTTTCAGCAGATGTATTAACGCCTTCTATGATTGAAGATGTTGAAATTAAATTTCGTATTCCCTCTCCTTCTTCAAATAGTTTTACTTGGATTTGACTTAAAGAACGATGTAGTCGGCCATTGTGAACGCCAATTTCGCGACTAACTAATTTTGTTAAGCTCCAATTGAAATCATAATTCTTAGAAAGCCAATTTGCAAACATTTCAAGAAGTTCATTTTTAACTGGCTCATATGTCGCAAGAAATAAAATAGTTAGGCTATCAATATTGGAATATGTACCAGCATAAATCAGAGATTTTCCTTTATTTTTAGATAGGATTTCTAAGAGTACTTCGCTTTTTTCATCATTATTCTTGATTTGATTGTATAGTTCGTGTTTCTCTAAAAAAACGGTATTAAAATCAAGCCTTATAAATTCCATATCGTCTGTAAATGGATTGTTTTCTAATGACGTGATATTTGGAGCTAAATAATACTTTTGATTTGATTTTGCTCCAAGCTTAATCATCGCTCTAATTAAACTTGGCGACCTTTCTTTATCAAATTTACTACTGGCTTTATAGAATTCATCAACTATCATAATGTCAAATGACTCCACGATGTTAATGTAATTCATAGCTCTTTCCTGTGGAAATATGAATATGTTTTTATCTGACAATTCAACATCAGAGGTTGTTATGATTTTATACTCGTGAGCGAATTTTTTATATAATCGTCTTCTAGTTTCGTCTGTTAGTGCTAATGTTGGAACTATTATTAAAACATTATTTGGTTTTTTAATTTTAATATACGCATCAATTACAAAGCTTTTACCGAAACTTGTTGGTGCACTTACAGCAATATTTTTTCCTTCCAGAAGCTTTTTAAGTAAAAAAGATTGTTCTCTATGTAGAGTTAAGGGATTTTCTTCGCCGACATCAACTTTAAAGGCATTATAGATAAATCTTTCTTCCCAATTAGAGGTTTCTAACTCTAAGTATGGAAAAAGACCTGTTTCTCTTATTAAATGATTAACTAATGGATTGTAAGCTAATTGATTAGTGTTGTGATAATCTAACAATTTAATGAGCTCCTGTCTTGCTTCATTTTCTTGGTTATCGATTAAAAGTCCATTAATTATATGGCATCTGTCAAAAACTTGTTCTTGCATAACTAATCTCTATAAGCTTTAGCGATTTGAATAAATTTATCTACGACTTTTTCCTTGTCTGCAATTGGAAATAAAATTATGTGAAAATTAATTTTTTCATATAAATGTACGTCAGCACATTTCTGAATTTGTTTCTTAAAATATTGAGTTGCTCTGTCTTTGTGATAATCAATAATACCTTGTTTATATTCTGCGGTCAAACTTGTTCCAAGTTTTGTTTGTTCACATTCATACAACAATAATATTGGAATGTTTAATATTGGCTTTATGTTGTCAATTGATTCCTCTTGTGAAAGACTAGCTTTTATTTTAATTCTCAAATCTTCAGAGATTTCATCAAAATCATTGATATCACTTAAATTCGTTATTATGCTATTCTCTTTTTTGATTTTATCTAGACTTATAGAGTCTTTTACAGAAGCAACAATTGTATCTAACCTCGCATTTTCTATACTGTTATAAAATTTTGATTCCCCAAACCATAATGAAAAAGAATCTTCTGACTCCACAACAATATGAACGCTATCTGAACCTTTAGCTTCATCTTTTAGATTTTGCTTGTAAAAAATTTTAGGGACAATTGGCAATGCAGAATAGTGATTTTTCATTATTCCGTAAAGTACAATTTCTGCAATCTCACTACCTCTTCCAATTGCATCAACAGACTCAATTAAACGTAATTTTTTTGCAGATTCTGTTAAAATTGAACCTTCTCCATCATCCAAAAGTGCTTTCCTTTCACTATGACTTAATGCAGTTTCCTTTATGTTGTTCCATATGAATTTTTGAAATTTATCATATCTCCATTCTCCATTTTCAAAATCGTTAATTATTCCAAGAACTGATTTGTTGTTGGTGATTTTTAAAGTGTCGTCTAATTTGACGTCATCAAAAATTTCATTTAGTAGAATTTCAAATTTCATTCACAGTGTAATTTTATTATGATTTATAGCTCATAGAATATATCAAAGGCAAAAAACTAGTCAAGTTAAAAATCAACATTGATTTTTATTACGATGGTAAGTATTTGAATATTCATAAATCCAGCTATCTATTTGTGATTTTGACAAATATAATCAAAGCAAGTGAGAGAAAATTAAGGAAATCCGTAAAATAATAATAAACTCCGTAAAATTTATCAAAAAAGTATTTTTATTCAAGAATTATTAACCCAAAATTAAATGAATATTGCAATTCAAATCATTAGACAAACTAATTATCGAATGTTTTATTTTGATTTTACCGGCGTCAAAACCGTCTAGTTAATCACTTCTAACTGATGTTTGGCTTTTTACTATTGCAAATGTAGGACAGCATCATTCACCTAAAAAAATATTTTTGGGTTTCTATAAAAATTCTTTCCACGAGTTCCAATAATTTTTTCAGACACTCCTGAATCCTTCGGACAAAAATATTTCGAGCCACAATCCTCCAAAGCTTTGGAGGATTGTGGTTTTATATGCCTGTTACTTTCCTATGATCATCGGCAAAGAAAAAGACGGAACCTCAGTTATACGAATCAATTAAATCGCAGACGGTCTTTGACATCAACGGAAAAAACAACAAAATAAAACAACAAATAATTCTGCTTTTCCAATCGGATATAAGCAGAAAGAGAAAAAAAACGAGTGTCCTCGAAACCAAATCAATCAAATCGAAAATTTTAACAAACTCGAAAATAATTATTAACAATCAAAAATTAACATTATGAACATCGTAGGCAGAATTACCAAAAACGCAGAAATCAACATTTTAAAAAATGACAAACAGGTCGTGAATTTTTCAGTAGCCATCAATGACAGATTTAAAACCAAACAAGGCGAAGTAAGAGAACAGACCACTTATTATAACTGCTCCTATTGGCTAAGTGCCAACGTAGCTAAGATTTTAACGAAGGGAACATTAGTAGAGCTTATAGGCAGAGCAAGTGCTAGTGCGTGGATTGGAAAAGATGGAGAAATAAAATCGGGACTGAATTTCCATACTTCTAACATCAAAGTACACGGAGGTGGAAAAAAGTCTGACACAGAAGGACAACCAGCTTCACAGCCACAGAAGTCCAATGCTTTTTCGGAAGATACGGACGATGATTTACCATTTTAAAAGCATTCAAATATGGAAGCACAATATAACTTTCAAATGAAAGCGAAAAGTGATAAGAATGATTGGGAAAAGGTGGAGGTCTTTTCCCAATTCTATTGCGAGAGAAGGACAGTAATATGGTATGCAAAAAGTCTTTCAAGAAAATTCAAATCAGAAATCCATTTAAAGGAGGGAAAAGAACCTTTCAAAACAAGCGGAACATACATTTACGAAAACAACAATTAATACAACAAATATTATGGCAAATTGGTGTAACAATAAAGTAACATTCAATGGAGATAGGGACAGTTTGAACAAAGTTTTGGCTTTGTTTCAAGAAATGATTGAACAGGAAAGTAAAGGAAATATCGGGCAGTTACCCGATTTTATTGAGAGCAAAAACGGTTACTTCTTTGAAATTTATCGTAATGAGACTGATGAATGTTCTTTCCATTATGAGACAAGATGGAGTCCAAATATTGAATCGTTATGGATTATTGCAACTCATTATAATGTCGGATTTGTATTGGATTACGAAGAATCTGGCTGTATGGTTTTTGGCAAGACCATATGCGAAAACCAAATCTTACAGGATTATTTTCTCAATCAATGTGACTTTCAAGACTTCATCTACAATATAGATACAGATTGTTACGAATTTGAAGGTGAAAATTACGATTACAAAGAGGAGATTATGAGAATCCTATTAGACAGGAAAATAAATAATAACAAACAAAAAATTGCATAAATGAAAACATCACTTCAACAAACAGAATATTTACTGATAAAAACAATGACCAACAGTGAATGGGATAATGGCGATTTTGCCATTATCCACATTACGGCAGAATGGAAAGAAACCCAAAAGAAAAGGCTCGAAGCCGTAAAGCCTTTGGAAAATGACTATGGTTTAAAATGGTTGAATTATGCTGACAATAGTGTCGAATTTTTCAGATTTTCGGAAGAATCACATCCCGAAATAGAAGAATGGCTTTCTGAAAAAAACAGCGTTTTCATTGAATTGGAAACTGACGAATTAAAAAAGCTCCTTCAACCCGAAAATAATCTGAACTGTTATCAAATGCAGGTATTCAAAAATGGAAACGCCATTTATAATGCTTTTGGAAAACATACAGGAGAAGAATTTTGGACGAAAGAATTTTCATTATGGGAATTGACAAAATAATTCAAGGTCTAAATCTAAAACTTATAATTCAAAATCTAAAATCAAAGTATTATGCAAACCAATTTTTTCAGACAGATAGCCAAACTCAACCTTACAGGTGATCTGCAAATTTCACTTCGACCGACTACAGATAAGAACTTCGTTCTTTCCGTATTGCTCAACAATGAGCAATGCGGAGACGAGGCAAGGAAGGTGATTCCACCCCTTAATTTGCGAGGAACAGCCGAAGATTTGGATAACGGTTTTTTTGAGAATATTTCCACTCCATTACAAACTGTATCGGGTTTAATGGTAGATATGGAAAGTTTTATGAAACAGGTAGAAGAAGCGAAGAAGAAATCGGCAATGGAAAAGGAAAAATCTGACAAGGAGAAAAAAGAAAAGGAAGCCAAAGACAAAAAGTACGGCGAAGCCTTACAGAAAGCTGAAGAACTCGAAAAAGAGGGAAAATATAAAGAAGCGTGGACTGCACTTCCGAAAGGTTCGGAATTTCCCGAATATGCTGAGAAAATCCTCAAAAAGCAGGATGAATACGAAAGACATTTTGCTCCAAGTCTTTTCTCTGAAAGTCAACCTCAATCAACCGAAATTTAACTTTAAAATCAAAAATTATGTTACTCGCAACACTATTAGAAAGAGTTTTTATATTAAAAGATAACGGACAGGAAATCCGCTTGACCGACCCCGAACCAAAATGGCGTGTAGAAGCCGTAATGAATTTTTACGCCAATACATACCCGATTCTGACCACTTCAAAAATTTCAGCACCGAAAATCAAGGATGATGCCATTGAATACCAATTTGAGAGTGTAGTTGGAACAAAAGGATAACAGGAAAATGGTGGATAGCTTTTAGATTAAGGAAATAAGAACTGTATAAAACCATCCGCCAAAAGCTGTTGCTAAAAGGTTATCAACTATCAACCAACAACCATTAACAAAAAATGAATGCAACGAAAAACAATATCGGGAACAATTCAACCACCCGAAGAAAAAACAAAAACAACTGCACCGACAACTAAGGGAATACGCAGAGTGGATGCATCAAATGAAAGACAGCTCGGAAGTTCAAAAAGACCAACGAAAATCCGTTCCAATCTCTCAACTTCCAATGCTTTTCTGACAACCTGTTTTATGCCGAAATTAAAGGAGAATGACATAACCGTAAAACAGACCAAACGTAAGTCTGCTAAAATAGAAAGGGATTTTTATAAGTCCCTTTCTCAATTAGCAAAGCATTATGATATAACTACGATGCCGACACAGCATTTTAATTATCCTTATAATATCAGCCTTGCTTTGAGAGATATTGAAGCGCAGTTGAAAACCAAGAGTGAAAATTGGCAGAGTATCCGGCTGATAGAAAAGGGTAGTAAGACCTACTTCGCAATAGAAGAGAGATGCAACACAGGGGCAACCTTGTTTTATGTTCCTGTTGTAACACTTTATCAATTGCTCCACAATAAGGTAAATAGAAAAGCAGCTTGCTTACTATTGTCCGTATGCACTTATCTGTATAGAAATGCAGATGTCCCATATTACAGGCTGGAAGATTCTTATCTCTATTATAATTACGAAATGCTCAACGATTGGCTTGAACAGGACGAAGAAATAGAAGATAGTCAGAGCAGTAAAAAACAACTTCAACGGGCGGAAATCATTGGAGATATGATGGGACAAAAAATTTCCAATCATAAGAATCTTCTTTTTTTTGAGCAACGCTTGAAACGTTTTAGACCGAAAGATAGGTTTGATAAAGAATGTCTTCAATTGGCAGAAAAAGCCTTTAAAATTTATTGTGATTACCCTAATGAAAGCATTTTCAGAAATTCCCACTTCAACAATGCGGTCAAATCCGAAGATATAGACGAAGATAATTATTACAACGAGGAAACCGTTGTCGCAATGGATAAATACATTTCCTTTTTTGCCGAGAGTGACGGAGTAATTTACGATAACCTTATGAGCTGTGTCAACAACGAGTTCAATGAATATGCTGAAACACAGGAGCCAATGATATTTAAAACCTTTGACGGAAGCGATTTATCGGATAAAACCCTTGATTTCGAAAATCAGCTATTTAAGGTCTTAAACGAATTGTGCCGATTACTCAACTAATTTATGCGCACATAGAATAGGTAATTCAAATTAAAAAGACAAACTATGAGAAATACAATCAATACAACTGAAAATGAAGAAACTGACATAACCAATAATTTTGGAACACTCTACCATCCTAAATCAGCATTGGTCTTTTACGAGACAGAAGATTATAATCCCGATGGTTATGTTGAATATTTTGATATTGACCGCAACGGTAATCCCATCAACGCCCATCCATTGACCGTAAGGGAAGCACAGCGTTTATCGAAAATGCTGAATATCCAAAATAAAAAAGACAAAGATTTTCTAAGACCAAGTGGAGTTATTTCTGAAAATATACTCTTTATAGATACATCGGAAAATGGAAAAGTGATCTGGTACACAAAAGCACAGGAACGACATTTATTATTTACAGATAAACTTTCGATTCCAAACGGATTAGCGAATGTGCCACCTTTAGTATGGTGTGCTAATAAGCAGGGAATGAAAATATTCGCATTGGAGGCAGACCAACGCCCAAGAGAGGAAACATCACTTTTCCACGCACCTTTCTTTAATGTTTACGAAAGTGGTAGTGTTTGTATGGGAACGGTCGACGTTAACATTAAAAGTTCTGCATCATTAGAAGAGTTTACGAATAAATGGGAAAACTATTTTTTCAATTCTTATTTCAGCCATTTGGTCAATAGCCATAATCCGACAAAAGGCAATTGTGTAAATCTTTGGAAAAATTTAATTCAAAGTAAAGAAGCTTTTCCTACAGATATTCTAATTAATTCAAATCTAACTTTAAAAAATCTACTCTAATGATACAATCTGAAAAAACAAAAGTCCATTTTACCGATGATAACCTTTTAAATCCTACCAATCCTATAATGGTAAACCTCATAGGTGCGGGAGGTACAGGTTCAAAAGTATTGACCGCCTTGATGGAAATGAACCATTCATTGATTGAATTGGGACACGCAGGATTACAGGTACGGTTGTGGGATGATGATATTGTCACAGAAGCGAATCAAGGCAGACAACGTTTTGCAGAATGTGAAGTAGGACTACCAAAGGCAGTTG
The DNA here is from genome assembly GCF_059803555.1 of Chryseobacterium sp. TB1-D10. Taxonomy (NCBI): domain Bacteria; kingdom Pseudomonadati; phylum Bacteroidota; class Flavobacteriia; order Flavobacteriales; family Weeksellaceae; genus Chryseobacterium; species Chryseobacterium sp. TB1-D10. The sequence goes on from NZ_JAPFHB010000005.1 coordinate 45,712, forward strand.
CACTGATAAATCGGGCAAACCGATGGTCGGGAACGAATTGGAAAGCCGAAGTCAGAAAGTTTGAAAGAGATTCTTTAGGAAGAATTCAAGAGAATATGCAGTCCGCAATTTATATCTCGTGTGTTGATAATGTCAAATCACGATTTGAAATTGCTGATATTCTGAATGAATTGAAAGAGGGTAGGAGACTATACAGAAACCAGATTAAATATTGGATAGATTTTGGAAACAATCGATATTCTGGACAGGTTTTGCTTTCTACAGTTGAGAATATAAAACAACCTAATTCTGAAAAATATCAAACAGTGTCGCATCTTCCTTATGTGACGGAAGAATTTGGAGAACTGCTTTTGCATTCCGAAACCAAAGATGATACACCAAGTTGCAATTTAGCGGAGGCATTGGAAAAACAGGATTTATATATCAATTCTGCATTGGCACAAATGGGCTGCTCACTTTTATTTGGCTTATTCCGAGACGGACTGACTGAAAACAGAGGTTTTTTCCTTAATCTGAAAAATTTCCATTCTCAACCCATAAAACTATAAAAAAGTCGCCTGACCAAAAGTTGGGCGGCAAAAATGCAATTCCTCCCTACGGTCGGAAACGCATTTTTGCGGAAAGCGGAACAACCCCCATTTCTAAAACAATTCCGGACTTTGGCTTTTGTTTGTTTTTGAAAAAAGGTTGTAGATTTTAGTTGAAGATGTATAAATATTTTTTTCACCTCAATATTATCCCAAGTAATCAAAATATTTATTTTTTTGTGAAGTATTGCAACTAGTAATGCATCTATTAACTTATATAGGTACTTAAAGCTTATAATTAAGAAAATACACCAAGCTACTTTTAGTGAAGTTTATGAAAAGCAGAATCTTTTGATAAATTAACTTTAACAATAATCAGAAGTTCTTTTTTGTCGATAATTCCTTATTTAATGAACAAGGATTAGATATGTTCCTTCATTATAAAAATTTCCGTTCACAATACATAAAACTATAAAGTAGTCTGAAGCATTTTTGCGTAGTTTTGCTTTTTTCTCTGTACATAGCTGCAATTATTTCGTTGTAAACTACTGCAACTTTATTCAACGAAGTAATACTGAGTGAAAGTTTTTTAGTATGGGAACTTACTAAAATTTGCTCATCACAATCAAATGGGATCCTTATTACGAACTAAATTTTAATGTGTTAATGGTTAAAAAGATTGAATCAGGCTCTCTGCTGTTACAAATTTTCAAATAGAAAAATATAAGTGTGTAATCATATACAGATGTGAAGACGAAAAGAAGGCAATAAAACATAAATTAACCATTAAACAAAGCAAAGATTTTAGTACTTTTGCTAGTTGATTAACGTGGATAATACTAGAGTTAAAAATACTAATTTTCAAGAAGACATAGCAAAACTTGGTTTTGTTATGGAAGACGATTGTCTGCATTTAACAAATCAACAAAGCTCAATATCTGACCCAGAAATTCAATTTCATATTGAAAAAGCAAATGAGCTCAATGCTTCCGCCGTTTACCTGCGTAGGCAGGTTACCGGAAGTTATAAGCCCCAAGTTTATTTGTTTGATTTTACAGACAGAAATTTTGAGGAAGCAGAAGAAAATGAGATAGCTGAAATCCAAACACGGATATGGAGCAGTGGAGAAGCTCCTTTGGCTTGTGTGTTCTATAACACTGAAATAAAAATTATTGACTGTACCAAACACGTAACGACAGATTACAAACCAGAATATTTGGTAAAGGACTTACATCTGGTTGGCAAAGTTAACAATCTATACAACGAGCAATTTGCCATAAAAATTAAAAGTGGTATTTTTTGGGAACAAGAGGAGCTGAAAAATAAATTTAAGTTTCAAAACTCAGCTTATGATAAGCTGATAGATAATATACGTTTTGTTGCAAAGAGACTAACAATAGAGTTTGGAGATGCATCTTTTGAAATAGTCAATAAGATTATTATTCAAGCTATTTTAATAAAGTATTTGGAAGAGAGAATTGATAATAAAGGTAATAAATTATTGTCAAAAAAATACTTCCAGAAATACGATAATGCAAGCACTTTTAATGAAGTATTGAAGCAGCAGGGTAAATTTGCTGAGCTTCTCTCAGATTTAAATACAGATTTTAATGGAAATGTATTTAAATGGGAAGTCGGGGAACAAAAACAACTTAAGGCATTAGATTTATCAATCGTTGCTGATCTATTAGCAACAGATAAAATGAGTTTGAGTTCCGAACAACTTGAAATAGACTTTCCAGATTGGAGGTATTTCGAGTTTAAGTTGATTCCTGTCGAGCTGATAAGTCGTTTGTATGAGGAATTTCTAGGAGAAGATAAGCAAGAAAAAGGCCTCTATTATACGCCTTCACATTTAGCCAAATTGTTGGTTGATGAATGTATTCCACTAAAAAAATATAAAGATTTTGACTTAAAAAGTCACACAATATTAGACCCCGCTTGTGGTTCGGGAATTTTCTTAGTGGTCGCCTTTAAACGTTTGGTTCAAATTTGGAGACTTCAAAATAATATGAAAACTCCTGATATTGGTATTTTGAAGTCAATATTAAAAAATATTTATGGAGTAGATAAAGAAGAACAAGCTGTTAGATTAGCTTCTTTTAGCTTAAGTCTTGCTTTATGTAATGAATTAAAACCCGTTAAAATTCTCAATGAATTACGCTTTGATGATTTAACCGAAGAAAATCTAATTCATTCAGATTTTTTTGAGTGCAAATCCATAAAGAACAAAAAATTTGATTTGGTCATTGGTAATCCGCCATTTAAAACGGGTGCTATTTCAAGCTATTCTAATATATGGGAACTCGATAATAAAAAAATAAAAATTCCACAAGGACAAATTGCGTTAAAGTTTCTTTCGGAATCATTTAATTTTTTAAATGATAGCGGATTGGTTTGTTTGATAATTAAATCTTCGGGCTTATTATATAATAGTACTTCCAATGATTACAAGAAAGCTTTGTTTTCAAACTACAATGCAGTTCAAATTTTAGATTTTACCGCTTTAGCTGAAGGCAAATCTCTCTGGGATAATGGAGCAAGAGTTGGTTCGGCCGCTATATTTATCAAAAATGAAAAACCAGATTATAGTAAAAATATTTTACACTTAACATTGAGAAGGACTAAGGCAACCAAAGACAGAATTGTTTTTGAAATAGATGACTACGATTTGCATTTTGTAAACCGACAAACCGCTATCAATAATGAATTCATTTGGAAAAATAATTTGCTTGGAGGTGGAAGAACAAAAAATCTTGTAGAAAAAGTGCAGGGATTGCCGATATTGAAAGATTTTTTAATCGCAAATAAAAGTGTTATTGAGGAAGGACTTGAGATTGGTAGTAAACAAAATCTATCGCCTGAACATATTTATAAAATTCCTTTTTTGCCTACAGAAGCAATTAGCGAGGTTGAAATTAATTATGATTTATTAACAGAAATGGATAGAGAAACCAAGTTTTCTAAGGTCCCTTCTGAAGAATCTTTTTTGGCTCCTAATCTAATAATCTGGGAAAATATTGGAGAAAAAAGGTTTCCAATTTTTTATAATGAAAAATCCTTTTCTTTCAAAAGAAGACTGATTTCTATCAAATCCATAAACAACGACACAGCTCTATTAAAAGGAATCTACAGTTCATTTGAGAAATATTATAATTTTTATAAATTTTATTTTCTTGCGACAAGCTCTGAAACTTTGATTAATAGAAACAATACCTTTCTTTTGAAAGATTTTAAAAATCTTCCATTAATTGAAGATGATTTCTTATTTTCGGATTTTGACTTAAATGTTATTAAAGATAGCTTAGAGTATCAACAAGATTTTTTTATTCACGGTGAAAAATCCAAGGCATTACAAACAATTAAGCAAAATAAATTAAAATCTATTATATCAAACTTCGGCATAGAATTTTCCAGAGCCTTGAATGTTATATACGAAGATAATGAACGTAAATTTAGATTAAGTGATGTTGTTCAGCTTGAAAATTCATTAATTGCAACCGTCTTTAAGTATGATAATGAAAATTCAGAACCCATATTCAGTAAAGATTTATCTGAATTGAATATTGAAGGGCTAACAAATAACGAAATTTCTGCACATCTTTCTATAAATAGGATAATAAAACTGTATCCTCAAAAAGATACTGTTGTTTTTGTGAAACCAAACCAATACAGGTATTGGCTTTCTTCTACAGCTTATCGCGATGCGGATAAATGTTTTTCTGACCTTTCAAATTTAACAAGAGAATGATAGCAGAGGAAAATTTATCTAATAAATCCAACCCTCAGATTAGTATTCCAAATACTAATATTATTTTGCTTATCAATAAACTGATGAAGTCCGTTGTACCACAATTCAAGTCATATGTAGTTTCTGATTTCTATAAAAAGAGAAAACTAAATGAAGATGATTTTACGCAAATATACATCGAGCAAGCTCAAATTTTAATAAGAAAATATGATTATCCATTTAATATTAATGGGCAATACCGGGATATTACAAATCTAAGTAAAGGTTTTTCGGATTTTTATTTTTATCCTAATGAGCAAAATGTTTCAACTTCGACCTTTTTTCCGGTAGAAAGTAAGCGGTTACCTTCACCTGAAAAGTCAAGAGAAAAAGAATACGTGATTGGAGATAATAATAATGGGGGGATAGAGAGGTATAAAACTGAAAAACACGGCAAAGGTATAAATGAATGTGGTTTGCTAGGCTTTGTAGAAAAAGAAAATTTTAACCATTGGATGACTACAATAAACCGATGGATTACGGAATTGGCACAAACAGACAAGAATTGGAAAAATGATGAAATTTTATCGGAATTAGAATCTAATACAGATTTTAGCTGTTTAGGATCTACTGCTCATAGGGAAAATGCTGATGTTAATTTAACCCATTTATGGGTTATTATAAATTAATACCCTTTTCAAGTACAGGCTATTCGCAATCCTGAGATTAATCTCGTTTTTTAAGACTTTTATGGCGATTATCTTATTTTCGGGCAGGTTATTTCTGCTGTGCAATAGATTTTCATGTTGGATTTAGGGCATTGTAACTTAACGAATATGAATTAATTTAAAGAGCTGTACTTCATACGTGCGTAATACTAATACAGCCGGAATCCCATACCTGCGTAAATCAGATACAGGTTACCTGCAAAAAAGGATTATGCCAATTATTAAACCTGCGTAAAATAAATACAGCTTGAGTTCATACCTGCGTAAATCAGATACAGGTCATCTGCAAAAGATAGGATAATATAAATCATCTAACCTGCGTAATACGAATACAGGTGCAATCTCATACCTGCGTAAATTAGATACAAGTCACCTGCGTAAAATAAGTACATGTTAAAATCATTACAATTTGATTTACAATACTATAGGTAATTCTCACTTTACAAGCAATTATTATTTTTGTTTCATACTTCAAGGCTTTACTTTTACATAATCCCAATAAAATAATAAAAGAATAAAACTTACTGATTATCAGTACTATAAATTATTTTTCAGAACTCCGAAAAATAAGCGGCTTTTTTGAGCAAGATGTGTCTTTGTATATACAAACTTTCCAAGTTTTATATCCAAAGACGATCTTGCCTTTTTTGCAAAAAGGGGAAAAAACTGCGGAACTTGTTTTTTAATGTTTCAGCTAATATTTTGTTTAAGAATAATATTTTCTTTTTAACCATATACTAACCCTAACCAATAAAATTAATACCGGGACTTCCACCAATGGTCCGATTACACCTACAAATGCTTGTGAAGAATGGATGCCAAAAACTGCTATAGAAACAGCAATAGATAATTCAAAATTGTTTCCTGTTGCCGTAAATGCGATAGATGCATTTTTGTCATAAGGCACTTTCAAGGCCTTACTAATGAAAAAACTGATGAAGAATGTGAGAACAAAGTAAATAACTAACGGGATGGCTACTTTAACAACGTCCATTGGTAACTCTAAAATCTTATCTCCCTTCAAACTGAACATCAATACTATAGTAAACAGCAAAGCGTACAATGTTACAGGTGAAATAGCCGGAATGAATTTTCTATTGAACCATTCTTTTCCTTTAAATTTAATCAGGAAGTAACGGCTCAAAAATCCTGCAATAAATGGAATTCCTAAATAAATGAATACACTCTCGGCAACATCTTTCATTGGTACCGCAATGTTAAAATTTCCTAAGCCTAGTTTTTGTGGTAGTACATTTATGAAAAGCCAAACATAAAAACTATAAAACACCAATTGGAAAATACTGTTTAATGCGATCAGCAGAGCTGCGTACTCCCGATTACCTTTTGCTAAATCGTTCCATACAATTACCATTGCAATACATCTTGCTAGACCGATCAAAATTAGACCAATCATATAGTCTGGCTCATCCCGTAGAAAAATGATAGCTAATACAAACATTAAAATAGGGCTGATAATCCAATTTAGTAGTAATGATACCGACATTACTTTTTTGTCTTTAAAAGCCATTGGTAATAGAGTATAATCCACTTTTGCCAAAGGTGGATACATCATCAAAATCAAGCCTATTGCTAAGGGAATATTAGTCGTGCCAACAGACAAAGAATTTGTGACAGTAGAAATATCAGGAAAGAAATATCCTAACCCAACGCCCAAAAGCATTGCTAAAAAAATCCATAGGGTAAGAAAGCGGTCGAGGAATTTTAGTTTTGGTTGCATCGTCTAATTATTGAGTTGAGCGTACTTTTCCGCTGTTAATAAATTTTCAGTTTCTCTTAGGTCTTCAATTTCAATTTTCACCATCCAGCCATTATCAAATGGATTAGAATTTACAAGCGTTGGCTCTTTTAAAAGTTGCTCATTAGTTTCAATAATTTTTCATGAAAGAGGCATAAATAGGTCGCTGACGGTTTTAATTGCTTCTACAGAACCAAATACTTCGTCTTGTTTGAAATTATGATTAACATTCGGTAAGTCAACATATACGATTTCTCCCAATTCCTTTTGAGCAAATGCTGTAATACCGACAGTTGCAGTTTTATTGTCGATTCGCACCCAAGTGTGTTCTTTAGAATAATGTAGATCTTTTGGAAGTTCCATTTTTTTTTAGATTTTAAAGATTAATAACCACGTCTTAGATTTTCTGCGTACTCATTCGGAAGCGGACTGTCTTCTACTGCTTTTGCTGCCTTTTCAAAGTCATAATCGAAGCGGATAAATTCCACACTGATGCTTTCTTTGTCTAAAACAGAACTGTTCTCATTAATTGTCAACATCACGTAACCGCCTCTGATATCATTGTCTTTCGGCTTCCCAACGGAACCGATATTTACTGCGTGACGAAAATGATCTTGTCCGTCAATACCCGAATTTAAAACCCTGTGATATGGCTTGTGGGTATGTCCGAAACACATAATGTCGGCATCGGCCTGTTCCATAATACGAAGCATACTTTTTTCTTCACGGTCTTCAAAAAGATATTCGTTAATTTTTCTTGGACTACCGTGTACTAAAAGCAGGTTTAGTTTGTCTTCGTTCAATTGAAATTCTACTTTTATATGTGCGGGGAGTGTACGCAAGTAAGCACGTTCTTCATCTTTCATCAAAGAATTGGTAAAAGAAATGGAAATATTTCCGTTGTCCTTCTCAGCGTCTGTTTTGTAGGCACAACCACATTCATTACTCATTCTCCCAATGCCAAAATCGTAGTTGCCTGCAATAGTTGGTATTTTTCTTTTACGGATTTCATTGACCACTTCGTTTGGCCAAATATTGTAACCTACTAAATCTCCCAAACAATAAATGCTATCTGGATTTCTTTTTTCAACATCTGCAAAGAATGCTTCTAATGCAGGGAGATTAGCGTGAATGTCACTGAATAATGCAATTTTCATTTTTATTGATTTTTTTATTGATATTATTTTAACAACATCCGCCACCTGGTGTGCAAGAATTGCCATTATTTGCGCTAAGGTTAGATAAGTTTTTCTTTTCTTTTTCTGTCGGAATTCCGCAAGCGTCCTGAGCTAAACAAGCTGTTGTCTTGCTTTTTAAAACAAATGTTTCTCCGTTAAATTCTAAATCATATTTCCCGATAGTATCACTTTGATATTCAACTTCAATATCAAAATCCTCGATTCCTAATTTATCTTCAGAAAGTTTGATAATGGTGAGCAACTTGTTAGGCTTCAAACGATGTTCAAAATCGTCCGCATTCCATAGCTGAAAATTCACAACCTTCTCTGAACGGATGACACCGCCACAATCAATAAAATTTTTGTTAATCATTCCTACTTCTGTAACGTGAAAATGTTCAGGAACAAAAGCACCATTCTCTAATTGGAATTCAACATTTTCTAATGTTGGTAAAATTTGTTTTACTTCTGATAATTTCATAATTGAATCTTTATAGTTTAAATGCAATATTGCGATATATTTTGATAAAAAAATGCTAACAGCATTTTAATTTGGTAACACTTTGTACTATTGCGGAAAAATAAGTGTTTAAAATTTCGATAGTCTTTTCGTCTATGCAATAGCAGATAGCGTTTCCGGAAATGTTTCCTTTTATAATCCTTGCATTTTTCAGTTCTTTCAAATGCTGAGAAACGGTTGGTTGAGCTAATGGCAATTCGTTCACAATATCACCACAGATGCACTCATTGACTTTCATTAAATACTCAATAATTGCTATTCGTGCGGGATGTCCTAATGCTTTTGCGATTGTTGCAATTTGATTTTGTTGATCTGTAAAATGTTCTGTCTTAGTAGCTCCCATAATTCCAAAAATATTATATCGCAATATTACGATTATATTTTGATTACAAAAAATCATTTTTTTTCTTCACTCGCTTGTAAGATAGTTATTACTAAAAGTAAAACATAAATTAAAATTTAATACTTTTGTAAAGTGAAAGTTTTAAGACTCATATTGACATTCTATTTCATCGCACTGCTTATCATTCCTTGCAGTGATGCTGAAACGTCGCGTGTTGTAGGTCATCATAGCGAGATTTCCATAAGTACCGAGAATTCCCAGTCGAGTAGTAATGATGGTACTTGTTCTCCTTTTTGCATGTGCAACTGTAGCCATGTAAGTGTTATTGCATTTAAGGTAGAACCTTTGCTAGAAATTCCTTTGCAGGTTCAATTCTATTTTTCCAAAAAAATTCTTTTTCACAAGAATAATATTGCCTATCAGGTTTACGACCACATTTGGCAACCTCCCAAAATTTAATTTTTTACCGATTTTTTGAAAGACTCTGTAGTTAATGCATTGTCTTCAATATTATATTTGCTGTTTTCTAGTGATATTCAGACAGATTGTGCTCATTATTCAATAGCAATTTCTAAAAAAAATTAAATTAAATTTCTGTGTTAGATAAAATCATAAAATTTAGCATCAAGAACAAGATTGTCATTGGTGCAATGACCTTGTTGTTGATAATATGGGGCTCGTGGAGTGCAACGAGATTACCCATTGATGCTGTACCGGATATTACCAACAATCAGGTTCAGATCATTACTGTTTGTCCCACGTTGGCAGGACAGGAAGTAGAGCAGTTGGTTACGTTCCCAATTGAACAGAGCATTACCAATATTCCCGATATCGAAGAAACCCGCAGTATTTCAAGATTCGGACTATCGGTTATTACTGTTGTTTTTCAGGAAAATGTTGATGTTTATTTTGCACGTCAACTAATCAGCGAAAAATTGAAGGAAGCTTCCGAAGAAATTCCAAAAGGGGTTGGCTCGCCTGAACTTGCTCCGGTGAGTACGGGCTTAGGAGATATCTATCAATATATTCTTCGCCCGAAGAAAGGAAGTGAAAAAAAATACACGTCCAAAGAACTGCGCACAATGCAAGACTGGATCGTAAGAAGGCAATTGAACGGAACTCCCGGTGTTGCGGAAGTCAATAGTTTTGGCGGAGAGCTGAAACAGTATGAAGTTGCTGTTGATCCCAACCGTCTCAGGGCGATGGGAGTTAGCATTACAGAACTTTTTACGGCATTAGAAAAGAATAATCAAAATACAGGAGGGGCTTACATTGATAAAAAGCCTAATGCCTATTTTATCCGTGGCATAGGTGTCGTAACTTCTCTCGAGGATATTAAAAATATAGCAGTCAAGAATGACAAAGGAAATGTCCCTATTTTCATTAAGGATGTAGCTGATGTTCGTATTGGAAGTGCAGTTCGTTACGGAGCTATGACATACAATGGTAATGTAGATGCTGTTGGTGGCATTGTAATGATGCTAAAAGGCTCCAACAGCAATGAAGTTGTAAACCTGATTAAGGATAAAATTCCTACGATCCAAAAATCTTTGCCGGATGATATTGTAATAGAACCATTTTTGGACAGGACAAATCTTGTTGGAAGAGCAATCAGCACAGTGGAAAAGAACCTGATTGAAGGTGCATTGATTGTTATTTTTGTTTTGGTCGTATTTTTAGGAAATCTAAGAGCGGGATTGATCGTTGCATCAGCGATTCCGTTATCGCTCCTTTTTGCATTAGGGATGATGAATGTTTTTGGGGTCAGTGCCAATTTGATGAGTTTAGGCGCAATCGACTTCGGATTGATTGTCGATGGAGCTGTCATCATTGTGGAAGCAACACTTCACCATTTAGGATTACGGAAATCTACTCAAAAACTGACGCAAACTGAAATGGATGAAGAAGTTTTTCTTTCTGCTTCAAAAATCAGAAATAGTGCGGCATTTGGCGAGATCATCATTCTGATCGTTTACATTCCTATTTTAACTTTGGTCGGTGTTGAAGGGAAAATGTTTACACCGATGGCAAAAACAGTAGGGTTTGCTATTTTGGGAGCTTTGATCCTATCGCTGACTTATATCCCGATGATGAGCGCATTATTTTTATCAAAAAAAATATCACGAAAGGAAACTTTTTCAGATAAGCTGATGAATAAACTACAGGGTGTCTATCAGCCATTACTAAAAAGAGCTATCAAAATCAAGGGTATAATTGTTTCCGTTACGGTACTTTTATTTGCAGTGAGCCTATTTTTATTCAGTCGAATGGGTGGCGAATTTATCCCACAGTTACAGGAAGGCGATTTTGCTTTTCATTGCATCTTGCCTCAAGGAAGCTCCCTGTCGCAAAGCATTGAGACTTCAATGCAGGCTTCTAGAATTATCAAAAAATTTGATGAGGTAAAAATGGTGGTGGGAAAAACAGGGGCTGCCGAAGTACCTACCGACCCAATGCCTTTTGAAGCTACAGATCTGATCATTGTTTTAAAGCCACAAAAAGAATGGAAAAGTGATAAATCTTATGATGAATTAGCGGACGAAATTTCAGAACAACTAGAATTGATTCCCGGTGTATTTTTCGAGAAAAACCAGCCTATACAAATGCGCTTTAATGAGCTGATGACTGGAATCCGTCAGGATGTGGCGGTGAAAATCTTTGGTGAAAATTTGGATTCCCTTGCAATTTACGCAGATAAGGTTGGCAAAGTCATTCAATTTGTTGATGGGGTTACTGCTCCACAAATTGAACGCATCAGCGGGCTGCCACAGATCAATGTAGAGTACGACCGTACAAGAATGGCAAACTATGGATTAAGTATTGAGGATGTTAACAATACTTTAAGTACAGCTTTTGCAGGAAAATCTGCTGGTCAGGTTTTTGAGAACGAAAGACGTTTTGATCTGGTAGTCAGACTCGACAGTCTTCAGCGAACCAATATCGATGATGTCAATAATCTGATGATATCCACCAATACAGGAAACCAGATCCCACTTTCTCAAGTGGCTAATATCGGCTATAAACTCGGCCCGGCACAGATCAGTCGAGAAGAAGGGAAACGAAGAATAGTTGTAGGTTTTAATGTCAAAGGTCGGGATGTAGAAAGTGTAGTCGATGATATTCAAAGCAGACTTGAACAACAAATAAAGCTGCCCTCAGGATATTATTTCACCTACGGCGGACAGTTTGAGAATCTGCAGGCTGCAAGCAAGAGACTGCTGATTGCTGTTCCTGTGTCTTTACTTCTGATTTTTTTCTTACTGTATTTTACATTCCGCTCTTTCAAACAGGCTGCATTGATTTTCACGGCCATTCCAATGAGTGCCATCGGCGGGATCTTCGCTTTATTGATCAGAGATATGCCATTCAGTATCAGTGCCGGAATAGGTTTTATCGCATTGTTTGGCGTTGCTGTTCTCAACGGAATTGTCCTCATAGGAACATTTAATCAGCTGGAAAAAGAGGGCGAAACAAATCTTATGAAACGTGTCGTAGAAGGTACTAAAACTAGACTTCGGCCAGTTCTGATGACCGCAACAGTGGCTTCATTAGGATTTCTTCCAATGGCAATTTCGACAGGAGCTGGAGCAGAAGTTCAGAAACCTTTGGCAACGGTGGTAATAGGTGGCTTGATCACTGCGACGTTTCTAACGCTATTTGTTCTACCGATTCTTTACATCATTTTCAACAGTAACTTCAGAATTAAAAATATGAAGATGAAATCTTTGACAACAATTATCGTGTTAGGATTTCTACTTGTCGGACAAACATTCAATGCTCAAACAACAAAAACACTTTCTGTGGAACAGGCTACAGAAATGGCATTGAGCAATAGTTATTCAATAAAAACGAAAGAATTGGATATTAAAGTTTCCGAGGCCTTGAAACCGACCGCTAATGAACTTCCAAAAATGAATTTCAATGCACAGTTAGGTCAATACAACAGTCCGAAGTTCGATCAGTCGTTTTCCATTTCGCAGAGCATCCCATTTCCGACTTTGTTTAAAGCCAGAAAAGACCTGATTGCAGAAGAGATTAAAGCTAAACAGATCAGTAAAGACATCACCGCCAACGAAGTTGCAAGGCAGGTCAGAACTTATTTTTACCAGATTGAATATCTGCACTACAACCAGACCAAACTGATGAAGCTCGACAGCCTTTATCAGGATTTTATCAGGATAGCCACTGTCAGATTCAATGCAGGTGACATCAAAAAAATTGAAATCAGTACAGCAGAAACTCAGAAAGGGGAGATCGGTCTATTGCTAAATCAGAATAAAATTTATCTTGATAATGCATACAAAAATCTGAAAGCACTATTAAATACAGACGATGATATAAAGGTTTTGTTTAAAGAAAATTATGAACCGATGAAAGCGGAATATGTTCTTGACAGTACAGCGATTTCCAGCCATCCAACCGTCAAAGCATTTTATCAGGAAATGGAAATTGCCGATAAAAATAAAAACGTAGAGCTATCGCAGGGCTTACCTGAGTTCAGTTTGGGTTACACGAACCAGTCGATCATAGGTTTTCATACACTCAATGGGCAGGAAAAATATTTTGATGCAGGAAAGCGATTTCACATTGCCAATCTTGGAATTTCAATTCCTTTGACTTTTGGAGCGACGAAAGCGAGAATCCAGTCTTTGGATTATCAGAGGCAAATGGCAGAATCGAACGCAAAACTCCAGCAAAGGCAATTGACAGTTCAACTTGAGAATGCCTTAGAGCAATATAAGCAGGATGTGCAGCAATATGAATATTATGTAGGTAAGGCTATTCCAAATGCAGAAAAAATTGTAAAAGCAGGTCAGCTCGGTTACAAAACCGGAGAAATCTCCTACGTCGAATATCTTTTCGCTCTGCAGACTGCAACCAATATTCAGCTAAAGTATCTGGAATCCATTCAACAGGTCAATCAGTCTGTAGTCATCATTAACTCTTTAATCAATAAATAATATGAAAAAAAATATCATCTATACTGCTTTCGTTTTTGTTATTCTTATGAGCTGTGGAAAGAAGGAGGCCAACACAGAATCGGAAAGCGAAATCAAAACTGAGCAGGCAGAAGAACACGGTGATGAGGTTCCACAGACCATAGCAAGCCTGTCTGAAGAACAGATTAAAGCGGTTGGCATCAATCTAGGAAAGATTGAGATGAAGGAATTGACTTCTACCATCAAAGCCAATGGAGCACTTAGAGTTCCGAACAATAATAAAGCGACCGTCACATCAATGTATGGTGGGATTATTAAAACTTTGAATGTACAGATCGGGGATTTTGTAAGAAGAGGACAGGTAATTGCCTCCATTTCAAATCCGGAATACATTCAGTTGCAAGAGCAATACCTGACCGTGAAAAGCAGGATTGCATTTGCAGAACAGGAATACAGGAGACAAAAGGAATTATTTGATAATGATGCCGGCGCAAAGAAGAACCTTCAGAGTTCAGATGCTGAGCTGAAAACCCTGAGAACACAAAGATCATCTTTGCAGAGACAGCTTCAAATTATGGGCATCAATCCCGCAAATGTCAATAATGGAAATTTGCGATCCGGTTTAGTGATCACGTCACCAATCAGTGGAACGATAAGTACTATTTCTGCACAAATTGGAAGTTACGTTGACATCTCATCGCCCGTTGCGGAAATTATAGATAATGGTTCCCTGCATCTTGATTTGCAGGTTTTTGAAAAGGATCTGCCAAAAATGAAAGTGGGACAAATCGTTCATTTTAAATTAACAAATAATCCTGAAACCGAGTACGATGCCAAAATCTACAGCATTGGTTCATCCTTTGAAAACGACAGCAAAACAATCTCAGTACACTGTTCTGTAACGGGAAACAAATCAGGATTGATCGACGGAATGAATATCACAGGAATCGTAAGTCTCGATAAAAGTACCACGCCTGCGGTTCCCAATGAAGCTATTGTAGAAGCGGACAGCAAATATTTCATTTTTATCAAAACAGATAAAAAGGCTGAAGAGCATCAAGAAGAGGGAGAAGATGAACATTTAAATGAAAAGAAAATATCTAACAAAGAAGAAAAAATGACTAATTTCGAAAAGATAGAAGTTGTGAAAGGTTCTTCTGATATGGGTTACACGGCGATTACAGCTGTCAATGAAATTCCGGCAAATGCTGAAATAGTAGTAAAAGGCGCATTTTTTGTCAATGCTAAACTGAGTAATTCAGGTGAACACGAAGATTAAATTTTTAAAATAACTGTAATGGAACACAAACATATTTACGACGAGGAAGGAAACCAGCTTTGTTGTACAGCGCAGGAAGGCAAAATTTACAAAGACGCAGGTGCCAAAAAATTGCTTAATAACGATAGCTGCTGCTCTACAGAGAATAATAAATCTGAAACGCACAGTGACGATGATGGACACGACCATAACGATGGTGAGAAAAATACATTTCAAATGTTTTTACCAGCAATTGTTTCTCTGGTTATACTTTTGATAGGGATCGTACTGGATAACTTTTTTCCGCAGGAGTGGTTTAAAGGCTGGGTACGGATCGTATGGTATGCGGTGGCTTATTTGCCTGTGGGTCTACCCGTTCTAAAAGAAGCGTATGAAAGCATTGCCAAAGGTGACGTTTTTTCGGAATTTTTTCTAATGGGCATTGCTACTATAGGCGCATTTGCAATCGGAGAATATCCAGAAGGGGTTGCTGTTATGTTATTCTACAGTGTAGGAGAGGTTTTCCAGACACTTGCTGTTTCGAGAGCAAAGAATAATATCAAAGCATTGTTGGATCAGCGTCCTGATGAAGTGACCATTCTGGAAGGTAACCAACCAAAGACCATCCCTGCTAAACAGGCGAAAATTGGGGATATTGTACAGCTAAAATCAGGAGAGAAGCTGGCTCTGGACGGAGAGTTGGTAAGTGAATCCGCATCGTTCAATACTGCTGCATTAACGGGTGAGAGTAAGCCTGATACCAAAAACAAAGGTGAGAGCGTGCTTGCCGGAATGATCAATCTACAGACTATTGCTCAGGTAAAAGTGACAACTGCTTACGAAAACAGTAAGTTGAGCAAAATTCTGGAATTGGTACAAAATGCGACGACTCAGAAGGCACCTACCGAACTTTTTATCCGAAAATTCGCAAGGATTTATACACCCATTGTCGTTGGACTCGCAGTACTGATATGCCTACTACCATATCTGTTCTTGGAAAATTATGTTTTCCGTGACTGGCTTTACAGAGCATTAGTGTTCTTAGTTATCTCTTGTCCTTGCGCTTTGGTTATTAGCATTCCTCTAGGTTATTTCGGCGGAATTGGCGCAGCTTCAAAGAACGGTATACTGTTTAAAGGAAGTAATTTTTTAGACATTATCGCCAATATTAAAAATGTGGTAATGGACAAGACCGGAACAATGACCGAGGGCGTCTTTAAAGTTCAGGAAGTTACTTTAAAATCTGAATTTAATAAAGATGAAATTCTGAAGATGGTAAATGCTTTAGAAAGCAAAAGTACCCATCCGGTCGCTACGGCAATCCATCAATATGTCGGCGAAATCGACCATTCTATACAATTAGAAAATACAGAAGAAATTGCTGGGCACGGATTGAAAGCCAGTATCAACGGAAAAGATTTGCTTGTGGGAAATTTTAAATTGATGGATAAATTCAATATCAAATATGATCTTGACCCTAAGCAGATCGTTTATACAATAATTGCAATCGCATATGACGGAAAATTTGCAGGCTACATTACTATTGCAGACAGTATAAAAGCCGATGCACAGCTGAGCATTGATAAACTTAAAGCCTTGGGTGTAAAAACAACGATGTTAAGCGGAGACAAGAGCACTGTTGTACAATTTGTTGCAGATCAACTGGGAATAACTAACGCCTTTGGCGACTTGCTACCGGAAGATAAAGTCAACAAAGTTAAAGAGATCAAATCACACAACGAAACAGTTGCCTTTGTTGGAGACGGCGTCAATGACGCTCCGGTTGTTGCCCTGAGCGACGTAGGTATTGCAATGGGCGGATTAGGAAGTGATGCAACCATTGAGACCGCAGATGTAGTCATTCAAGACGATAAGCCAAGCAAAATACCGATGGCAATCAATATTGGAAAGCAAACCCGGAAGATTGTTTGGCAAAATATTTTTCTTGCTTTTGCTGTGAAAGCTATTGTATTGGTTTTGGGAGCTGGTGGATTAGCCACAATGTGGGAAGCAGTTTTTGCAGACGTAGGCGTTGCTTTATTAGCTATATTAAATGCTGTCAGAATCCAGAGGATGAAATTTTAGTAAATATTTTCTTCGAAATTATATCCAGAGAGATTAGATGTAACTGCGAGTAAATTGTAAGTTGCAGAAATATTTTTTTACAGGCAAAAAGGACGTTAGGTTAAAACTAACGTCCTTTCGCTTTAAGTATAAATCATTGATAGTGCAATCCTTTATTTAATTTGCTTAACTATATTATTTCTATTAGTTCCATACTTCCAAAATTTAAGTAGTTTATTGTTTAATAAAGAATTATTAAATTACTCTTATAAAGGAAGAATTTTTAACCAACATTTTTTACATTGTTCTTATCTTGAGCGAATATTCCAGATTAATCTTTTTTATTCTTTTTTAATCTTCTTAAGTTTCCAAACTAATCCAGATTATTCTTATTTAGCCAAAACCCTTTGAATACTATTGTTTTAGAAGGTTTTAACGCCCAATTTTGTCACAGAATTTTTAATCAAAATACTAATGAAAAAATTGAGTCATCTTCTACTGGCATTAATAGTAGTATCAATCCAAGGTCAGGTCGGCATCAATACCCAAAATCCAGAGGCGACTTTAGAAGTGGTAGGAAAACCAAATGATGTCAATCATTATGACGGAATTATTCCTCCACGAATTACAGGAAACCAACTCGCTGCAAAGACATATTCATCTACAAAAAAAGGAACTGTCGTCTTTGTTACATCTCCGGCTACCAATTTATCAGGACAGGTCATTCAAATAACTGAACCCGGATTATATTATTTTGATGGCAATTTGTGGCAAACATTTTCAAAAGAAAAGCAACCCACTGAATATAGAATTCTATTGACATTTGATCATACCAGCACTGCGACTCTTAGTGCAACTTCTACCTGGTCCGCTCCGGTTAATTATAATGGAAATACAAATAATCATTTAACCGCTTCTAAATACTATACCATTGGGACAAAAAATTATGGAGGCTTAAAAGGATCCGTATCATTCAGAAAAGTTAATGGTATCGTCAATGTAAAATTTCAAATATTCAGGTCGACTGATTCAGAACCAATTACTTCAGACGCACTTATAAATATTCCGGATATCTTTAGTGACATAGGGTATATTCCTAACCAGATTGTTTTTTTACATCCTGAGAATTCAACAATGCTTATTCCTGCCTTGCTTGAAAATTTTACCATAAAAATTCCTCAAGCTTCTTTAGGCGCAATATCAACATCATATTATACTTATGGAGAAGTTCAGGGCTACTCAAATTGGATCAGACCCTATCTACAATAGGATGCTAAAATTATAGCAATTAATACAAATTATACACAATTAATACGATTCTTAAGACCAAATGAATTTTAATAAAAAATAGAATGAAAACATTAATTTATTTTTTTCTGCCTTTCATAGCAATAACAATACAGGGACAGATTGGAATTAACACCCAGACGCCGGAGGCGACTTTAGAAGTTGTAGGGAAACCAAATGACACCAATCATTATGACGGGATTATTCCTCCACGGATTACAGGAAACCAACTCGCAGCAAAAACATATTCATCTACGAAAAAAGGAGCTGTCGTGTTTGTAACATCTCCAGCTACTAATTTATCCGGTCAGGTCATTCATATCACAAAGTCCGGATTGTATTATTTTGACGGTGATCTATGGAAGTCATTTATACAAGAAGACCCACTAAATACAGTTGCACTCAAGGGCAACACTTCTACGGTTGAACTTATTGTCAAGAACAGTCTGCATCTTAATTTTGATGAGAAAGAAAATTACATACTGGGCATTTCCAGAAGTCCAATCACCGGTGACTACAATTCTATTTTTGCCACCGATTCTAATATAACGTCAGGAAAAGGAAATTCAGCCAGTGCTTACGCAATGTCTCAAGGCGAAATTACTGGCAAGCTCAATTATGGCGCGGGAGTTTCGGCATTGAATGGTATTTCAAACGGTGTGATTTCAGGAAGTAGAAATATTGGAATTGGTCCAGGAGCTATGTCCTACATTACTTCAGGAAATGATAACATATCGATTGGCTATCTGTCAGGAACAGGAAACAGAACAGGATCTAACAATATTTTCATTGGTATTGGCGCTGGTAGCCCGGCCACCGGAAACAGAAGCGTAAGTAATAAACTAGCTATACATTCAACCCCCGTCACAACAAGTTCAACCAGCTTTTGGGATAGTATCACGAACAATTATACGGATTACAAATTTGCTTTGATTTCGGGGGATTTTTCTGAAAGATGGTTAAATATCAATGGCAAGCTCAGCGTAACACCTTCCCAAATGCCCAAT
Source organism: Chryseobacterium sp. TB1-D10 (assembly GCF_059803555.1). Lineage (NCBI taxonomy): Bacteria > Pseudomonadati > Bacteroidota > Flavobacteriia > Flavobacteriales > Weeksellaceae > Chryseobacterium > Chryseobacterium sp. TB1-D10. Next base: position 65,050 of record NZ_JAPFHB010000005.1, read on the forward strand.
GCAGACGGAGATTTATCCTATACAAAAAAAGTGGTTGCCAAAGCTAATGGATCATTTGGTTTCGCAACAGAAACGGTTCCTAACCCTCCGTCTACCGGAACATATATTCTGAAAAGTGTTAACGGCGTAACAAGTTGGGTAACGCCATAATCATAAAACTATGAAAATTTTTTTTAAATCTTTATCGCTAATAATTATCGTTTCGCTAACATCTTGTAGAGCTATTATTTCGAATCCGGGCAAACCATTAAAAGATAATTCTCTAGAAATAAATCAGAAATATGAAGTTCAGGATTTCACTGCAAAAATCCACAAAATAAAAATCACATTAATTGATAATAAAAGTATTTATGGCATTTCCAAAAAAGGAGAGACTATCTCAATCGATAAAAAACAAATCAGGGAAGTGAAAAAAGTAAAGGTCGTGAGTTCTATCGTTGTAGGCATTATGGCAATTGCAACGGTCATCCTTGTTCCAATATAGAAAACAACATTTAGAAAATCAAATTTGAATTTGAAAGATGAATACTGATGAAGCAAAAGATGAGGTGATTTTGATCAGGATCAAGGGTCAAAAAAAGAAAGACTGGAAAAATCTTTGTTCCAAAAAGCAAATTTCTCTGACAAGCTTAATCATCGACTCTGTTGAGAACAGGATTTTAAATGATGAGAGGAGAAAAATATTGGCGTTCATTGAAAAACAGGATAACATTTTCGGGAAAATTGAAACCAACATCAATCAGGTAGCAAAAATAGCAAATGGTCAAAAGTTCATCAGCGAAAAAGAGCTCAGAAATTTTTCGGATAAGTTAGCAGAGATCTTAATTCTGAAAAAAGAACAGAACGAAATATTTATGAAAATCTATGCAAAGCTATCAAAATGATTGTTAAGATCATGGATCCGGCAGGTCCGAGTTTTCCAGGAGTTCATTATAACGATAAGAAAATTGATAATGGAACCGGAGAATTAAAGCTGATGAAAAATTTTCCTTCCTTCATTAACGAATCAAGCAGCAAGGAAGAAGTAAGAAACTATTTGAGAGCTATTTCGATTGGGAACAAAAAAGTGCAGAAACCTCAATTTCACGCAATGATCTCTACGAAATTTCAAGGACATTCGAAAGAAGAGCTGACTAAGATCGCGGCGAATTTTATGGATGAAATGAAATATGGCGAACAGCCTTTCATTGTGGTGTTTCATAAGGATACAGATAATAATCACGTACACATAGTTTCTACCCGAGTTGATAAACAGACAGGGAAAAAGATCAATGACAGTTATGAAAGGCTTAAAGCCCAAAAAGCATTAAGCGTTACAATGGAAAAATTGTATGGTCAGAAACCGGAAGAAGAACTGGAAAAACTGCTGAACTACAAAATAAGTTCGCTTAATCAGTTGGAAACTCTACTCAATAGAAATGGATATAAGATAGGCAAAAACACAAATGATGAAAATTCTTTTAAAATTTTAAAAAACGGGGTAATACAGCAAACACTTTCAGGAAGTCAGATTGTTTTTGATAACAGCAAAAATGATAAAAGGGCAAAGCAGATCAAAGGTATATTAAGCAAATACAAAGAATTGTATTCCACCAAGGTTTTTAAAGTAGAAGATGATAGGCAACTGAAATCGATGCTCCCAAAAGAAAAATTAGAAGAAAATGATTTAAAAGTAAAAATCACTTTTGAAAGTGAACTTCAAAAAAAGTTGAGAGATGTTTTCGGGATCGATATGGTTTTTCATCATAAAGAAAAAAATCCTTTTGGCTACACTGTAATCGACCATAAAACACAAAAAGTATATAAAGGTAGTGATCTACTGAAAATGAATGAAGTATTTGAATTTACTTCTGAAAAGCTGGATAAGAAGACTTTTGAAATCCTGAAGGATTATAATATTCGCAGCCAGGAAACAAAAAAGATCCTGCTTGAATTTTTTAAGAAGAATAATCCGGAAGCAGAAATCAAGGACTTTATGCTTTTTGAAAACCGGGGTAAAAAAGATCTGGAAACCTATCGAAAAGTCCAGTTTGAAGTAAAGGACTTTATTAGAAATAACAAAAACACAAATGATGAAAAAAAAGATATTTCTATAACGACTGCTGAAGACGGAAAGCTGTATGCTGTTCATACCAAGTTCCATTACGTGGGTGAACTTCAGCCATTAATCGGAGAAAAGGAATATCAAAAATTTCTGAATCCCATAAGCGTAAATGAAGTGCAAACAGAAAACCGGACTGAAAATAATGAAAAAACAGAATTAAACAAAGCCGTCAACGAACTTCTTTTTGAGTTGATGAAAAGTTCGGGAACTGCAAAAGACCCTGCCGAAAATGAACTCAAAAAAAGACGAAAAAAGAGACGATAAAGTTGATGGAAAAATCGTCTTCAGTCCAGTAAAAATCAACTAAAACCTATGATCATCACATTTGCTACCCAAAAAGGAGGAACCGGAAAAACGACATTAGCCATAGCTTTTGCCAATTACATTACCGCTATTTCAGAAAGGAAAATCAATGTTTTCGATTTTGATTATCAGAAATCATTTTACTACAAATGGAAAGATGATGAGCTATTGGACATTCCAAAATTGTACGATGTAGAAATTATTGGCGAGGAAGAAGAGCAGCCTTTTTCAGACTTTGAAACTCTCATTAATTTAAAAGAAAGCGATGAGATTAACCTCTTTGATTTGGCCGGAACGCTCGATGCAAAATACAGTGATTTGCTCATATACAGTGATTTTATCGTAACACCTTTTGAGTATTCCGATGTTTCTGTAAAATCGACTTTGGTCTTTATCAATATGCTGGGACTATTGGAAAGTGAGGCTGAAAGAGTATTTATCCGTTCCAAATATGATAAAGGCTACAAGTATCTGAATCAGGAAGCAATGGACATTGAGCTCGCAAAATATGGAATGCTGCTGCCAAGTCCGGTATTCAAAAGAAACTGCCTACAAACTATTAATACCAGAAGCCTGATAAGCAAACAAAAATATGCAGTAGAACATACATTCGATGAACTTATAAAATACATCAATGAAACCTCAAAAATCAAAATACAAGTGATTAAAAAGAAGGAAAAAATAAAAGATTCAATACCAACATAAAACAACGATCGACTGACAACTAAATCAATAAAAAATGATAAAAATCTCACTTACCATTCTGGCTGTTTATCTGATGTATTATGCAGGTAATATCTTATACGATCTGTTTCTGAAAAAAGAAAGAGAAACCTATAAAGAAGAGACGGAGGAATTTTCTTTGTCCGAAATTTCCGAACAGTACGAAGATCTTACTGCAACTATAGGGATTGAAGATGTAGAAAATCTCAACACTCCCAAGTCCTTTAATAAAAATGTAATCCATTCTGATATCACTGAAGGAAATGAAGAACGACAAGATCTGGAGTATTTAAGAAAACAATTTGAATCTGAACAAGATCTGGATGAATTCGATAATCCATCAAAAAAGGATTTTACCGAAATTGAAAACCAATCACATCCTGAAAATGCTGAATCAAGCGAAGAGTATTTTGAACAAAAGGAAAAAATATCAACCGAAAAGGAAAATCAGAAACCTAATGAAGTGATTAGCGAAAACCCGATCACGGTTAGTGCAGACCAGAAAACTTCCAGAATTAAAGATTGGAAGGCGATGCTGAATCTTTCTGAAACCCTGGTTCAATTGGTTGCAAATCACGATGGATATAAGGTTTATCAATCCATTATGTAGTTAGTCAACTTAAACAAAATCTAACGTACTGATTATTAGACTTAACAGCGGATTTCCATCCGTTGTCCGGGACTTCTATGCCCAAAATTTAACACTCAATTGATTATTAACCCTTTATAAATTTTTTGAATTATGATGAAAAATTTTTTCACAAAAAACGTGACAACAAAGAAAGTTCTAACCCTAGCCTTGGCAATTATGGCGATAACTCCAGCATTTGCACAAGGTGGTGCAACCGCTATTTCAAATGCCGCAAGTGATATCACTGATTATTGGGATCCGGTCAAGCTGATTTTGAAAGCAGTAGGAGGATTGGTCGGTTTTATCGGAGGTCTCCGAGTGTATAATAAATGGACGAATGGTGACCAGGACGTCAACAAAGAGATCCTTGGTTATGGGGGAGCAATGATCTTCTTGATTGTAGTTCCGGAATTCGTAACAGCATTCTTTGCCTAATATGGGATTCTACCTTTATAAGGGGCTGAAAAAGCCCCTTATATTCTTCGGACTCAAAGGGAAATATATCTTTTACGCAGTTGGTGTCATCGGAGGCGGGGTCATTTCAGCATTGGTACTCTCGAAGTTCGGTCTCTTAGGCTCTTTACTTGGTCTTGCAGTCACCGCAGGCGGAGTTTATCTCATCTTCAGAAGACAGGACAAATATGGTTTGTATGACAAAACCAAAAACTTCGATCACATCTTAATTTTTCCCAAAAGGTTAGACAGTAATAAACTTTTAAAGAATGGCAACAACAAAAAAACAGGCATTTAGCATTCCTTTTATCGGATATGATCTTGGAAAGGATTTCAATTGGGATTTTGATGTACTTTTCGGACAATACGGAAACCCTATTATCGGGATCAAGATAAAAAACATTGTCGAGCAATATTCGGCAGATCCTGACAGCTATCTCACTTTCCACACGGTTTTAAATCAGGTGGTATCAATCATTGGAGAAGGAAGAATTGTTCAGAAGCTCGATATTTTTTCAAAAAAGAAATATTCAGCCGAACAATCCAACCAATTTCTACAACAAAAATATTCGGAACATTTTGACGGCAGACTTTTCAAAACCATTGAAACGGTTCTGTTCTTTACCGATATTATTGATGACAAGCTGAAAAAGAAAAATAAGCATTACAATTTCTCTGAAAAAAGCTATAAAGAACTACGGGACAAATGTCAGAAAGTATTGATGCTTTTGAAGCAGAATGACTGTGAACCGCAGTTTTTGTTTGAGAAAGATTTTGAATATTATATATCAGGTGTTTTGTCGATGCAATTTTCCGATTCTCCCATATTTGATAATATCAAAAGCACCAACGAATTTTTGCAGATCGGAAACAGGTTTGTAAAAAATATTTCCTACGTGGATGTAGAAAATATTGATCTTCCTTCAGAAATTGAGCCTTACTCTGTTCTCGGCGGTAACGGTGCAGCAGCAGAAACAGCAGTTGATAATTTTAGTTTTATCAATGAACTAGAAGATTATGAGACCATTGTCTACAATCAGATCATTACGATTCCGCTTCAGGCACAACAGCAGAGGGAACTCGACAAAAAAAAGAAAAAGCACGAAGGAGCAGCCAACAATTCTCCGTCCAACGCCATTATAGCAGATGAAATCCAGACCCTGCTTCATAACATAGCCATTGACGGACAGCTCGTTGTCAATGCTCATTTTTCAATCCTTTTTTCAGCACAGACACTGGAGAAAATGGAAAATATTCAGTCAATGATTGAAAACAAGCTTTTTACGAAAGGAATCATTGTTTCTAAAAACGCTTATAACCAATTGGAACTCTTTCGGTCAGCTATTCCGGGCAATGGAACAGAACTTAGGGAGTATGATTTATTTATGACGACAAGCGAAGCGGCCTTGTGTTTTTTTTTTAAGGAAAGTTACCCCGTCAATGAAGAGTCCAATTTCTACCTGAGATTCACCGACAGACAAGGTGTTCCGCTAAAAGTTGACCCATCGGATCTACCGATGAAAACAGGAAGAATAAACAACAGGAACAAGTTTGTATTAGGACCGTCAGGTTCGGGGAAATCATTCCTGATGAACAATATTATTGAGCAGTATTTGACCTACAATTATGACGTGGTCATTGTTGATACAGGAGATTCGTATTCGGGAACGTGCAAATATAAGGGAGGCAGATACATCCAATACACTGAAGAAAAACCAATCACGATGAATCCTTTTCTTATGGATCAAAAAGAATTTAATATCGAAAAAATAGAATTTTTAACCAACCTGATCTTCTTGATTTGGCAAGGTCCGGATTCTTCAATGTCTTCCGCACAAAAATCCATTTTAGACAATGTGTTGATGTCGTTTTACCACGGGTATTTCAATGCTGGAACTCGATGGTATGAAAATAAAACTTCAGAAGAACTGATTCTATATCTCGGAAAATACAACATTCACGAAGATGATCTATTCACGGAATATGAGAATGAAGCAAAAGGACAGCATACTTACTATGACATTTTGGGAATTACTTTCGATGCCAGTTCCGATGAAATAAAGGAAGCGGGAAGAAAATTATTGAAATTCTATCATCCTGATAAGAACATCAATAACCCGGAATATGAAAGCGAAAATTTCTATAAAGTGTATGAAGCGTATGACACGCTGAACGATGAAGAAAGAAGGAAAATATACAATGAAACGCAGTTGATTTTAATCAAGTCGAATGACATCATCAGGCAACCCCGATCAGCAGAAGAATGGAATGAATCCTTTAGAAAAGCCATCATCAGGAAAATAAAAGAACTGGAAGAAAAGCTGGTTGTAACAGAACTTTCGTTCAATGGGTTTTATGATTATTGCGATCAATTTCTTCCTATTTACCTGAATAATAAAAAACATAATATTATAGAGAAAGAGTTTAATCTGCGCACCTTTTTATTTGTACTGAAAGATTTTTACAAAGGCGGAAGGTACGGAACAACGCTCAATGAAAGTGCAGATAATACGCTGTTCGATGAATCTTTCATCGTTTTTGAAATTGATAATGTAAAAGATAATCCCAAGCTCTTTCCGATAGTAACGCTCATTATTATGGACACTTTCATTCAGAAAATGAGACTCAGAAAAGACCGCAGAAAAGCCTTAATAATCGAAGAAGCATGGAAGGCCATTGCTAGTAAATTGATGGGTGGATACATTCTTTATTTATATAAAACGGTGAGGAAATTTTGGGGAGAAGCGGTGGTGGTAACGCAGGAACTGGATGACATTATTGGAAATGCAGTGGTTAAAGATTCCATCATCAATAATTCGGATACATTTATTTTGCTTGACCAGACGAAGTTCAAAGACAACTTTGATAAAATCGCTTCATTGCTATCGCTCAATAAAGTAGAGCAAAACAAGATTTTTACCATCAACAATCTCAACAACAAATTCGGGAGAAGCCGATTCAAAGAATTTTACTTAAAAAGAGGTTCAAAAGGAGAGGTCTATGGAAATGAAGTTTCGCTTGAACAATATCTCACCTACACTACAGAAAAACCGGAAAAATCGGCAGTTGAATATTATGTGCACCAATACGGAGACTATGATGAAGCATTGCGCAGAATAGTTGGTGATTTAAAAACCTTCGGAGACAGTCTGGAAAACTTAGTGTCACTCGTGAATTTATACCAAAATCCTTTAGATCAAAAAATCAATTCCTTTTATAGAATGATGAAAAAAGAGAACAAAGGAAAGAATGTTTTTAAAATCATTTCACAGCAACTGGAAGACCGTAATATCAGTTTTTCAGAATTAATCAGTAAACAAAATTACGCTTATGAAAACGTTTAAACCTATAAATTTCCCAAGAGGATTTCGTCACGTTTCATCTCTGGCGAACCATATTATATTGAAGGTTTTTCTACTAATTTTCTCCCTCTGGGGGACAATGGGATTCGCCCAAAACACCTACATCGACCCTACGGTAACAGCGGCAATGATTCTTTATTCTGAAAATCTAAAAGCCAAGCAGAACGAAGTCATTGAGGAAACTTCAAAATTAAAGGACGCACAGACCTGGGTGGGAACACAGATGGTAGCGGCTAATGACATTCAGAATAAAATTCTGAAGGGTTTAAAAGAGGTTTCCGGCACTTTACAAAATGGAATCCAAGCACAGGAAATCTACTCTGAGCTCAATAAATGTTATGCTTATTCATCACAAGTGGTACAACTAGCATCAGAACATCCTGAGTATGCCATTTTTGGGGTGAAAGCTTCACAAAAAACGTATGAGCAAAGTCTAAAGATTGTTACCGACGTTTCTGATATTCTCGCTTCCGGAGAGCTGAATCTTGCAACAGCAGGAGACCGCTACAAAATTCTTCATAATATTTCCGGTAATGTGAAAAATCTGAAGCTTTGGCTTTTAGCAATCAAACTGCGATTAGAAAAAGCAAACCGATTGGGATTCTGGAATTCTATTAATCCATTTGCCGGATATATCAATACAGACAAAGCTATTGTTGAAAATATAATGAACCGGTATAAACGGAATTTTTAAATTTTTCTATGATGAAATCGAAAAATGAGATTCGCCGACCTTACGGTGGCAAAAATAAAATTGTTGTCAGTTTGCTTATTCCTCTAGTTTATTTGGTATTGAGATCCTCCGGTGGTGGGTCTACCCCTGCATGGCAACAGGAAAATGTTTCATTTCCGATGATGGATATAGAAATCAATGCCACGATGAAAGAACACGACAGGCAAAAAGAAATGCGACAAAAACAAATTGCGAATGCCACCGTAGAAACGGCCAACAGAAACCAATGGAACAATTTTAAAGAAAAAATCACCAAAGTTCAGGACAGATTGCGAATTGTTTCATTTGCCATTCAAGCGATACCCACCGGAATAGCAATGAGCAGGGAAATAACCAAAATAACAAACAATCAGACTGCTATTATCAATGAAATAAACGATGCTCCCTATTCCATTATCGCTGTTTTGCCTTCTCAGGTTCAGTTTGTTGATGATCTGCAAATGGTAACACGGCTGGTAACCGGGATCATTTTGTCTTACGGAGCCATCAACCAAATGGAAAAATCAGAACGTAAAGTATTATTAGACTATGCTTTGGGTGAAGTAAAGGCGATAAGCAGAAATTCTACCCATATGCTTTTAAAGATAAGGGATATTAAAGCCAAGGTAAAACGTAACAAAAGAGCCTTTCAATATTATGTCAACAGGGATAAGCAAGTAGTTGAAAGCATCATGGATAACATTAAATCTTTCTAAAATGAAAAAAATATTTTTTTCCGGAGTTTTTTTCTTCTCTGTTGCATCTGTAAAAAGCCAGCAAATAGTGATTAACGACAAACTTCTGTCACAGATCACCGTAAACCACGGTGTTCGATTAGGAAGCGAACAGGCTTTTCTGGATTCCTATGAAAAGCAAAAAGAATTGTATGATGATATCAACAATAAAATCACGCAGATCATTGCGATTCAGGAATACATCTATCAACAACTGAAAAATGTGAATTCAGCCTTGACCCAGAGCAAAAAACTCATTTATCTCTATCAATATTTGGGTAAAATAGTAACGAACTCCAATAAAATGCTGGATCTATCAGCACAGCATCCTGAATATTCGGTACTCATTTCAAAATATTATGTTGAAATCGGGAAGCAGACGACGAAACTTCAGCAGGAAGTTACGCAGGACATTCTAAATGAGGAAAAAGATTTTCTAATGGACGCAATGGATAGGGAAATGCTGATTGAAAAGATTTTTACAAGGGTCAGAAATATCAACGGAAATATTCTGTACATCAATTTACGATTAGAGAATGCCAAGAAAATCCCTTATCTGTATCAGGTTCCGGTGCTTCGTAATTACATCAATATAGACAAAGCCATTGTTGGCGACATCATCACCAAATACCATTACCTCTTTAATTAAAAAATTATGGAAAATCTACTAAAAAAAATCAGCCTATTTCAGTTCATCTTGATTACAGGCAGTGTGTTTGGACAAGTCAGCGTCAAGAGATTAAATGATCCTTCCATTGTTGCCCAGCATAAAAGAATGGTCTTTCAAGATTGGGGAGATTGGAGACCATATCCAAAATACTTTTTAGGAATCCAAACCAATTTTGCCTACGCAACGGTGTGGGGAATTTGGGCTCCAAAAATCAACAGGGATTATAAGGATGGGGAAGACATTCGTCCATTAAAACCGACAGGAGTTCAAAATCAAAGGTTTGCCCAGCTAAAGTTTCAAGAGGAAGAAGCAAAAAAGATAAAAGCAGCTTCAGATACCATTCATAAAAGGAGCGTTCAGGATTTTGCCCATTGGACGTCCGCTACTGTCGATGCCGATCCTCTTTGGCTATTGTATTACAAACGAATGCTAAAACCTATTACTGAATTTCCCGATACACCTCAAAATTTTATTGAGTGGCGACTGAAAGACCTGCAAACGTTTGAAACACTCAGCTCAACAGGAGCATTAAAAAGACTTCAGGAAGAACTGGATCTCATCAAAGAAAAATATTCAATGTCCAGAAGTATGGATATGCCAAGGGGAAAAAGGTTCATTATGTACCACGAAACCCTTATCAAATGGCGAAAATTTGTTCAGGAATTAAGGAAGCACAACAACAAGACAACACTTCTTACAGATTACAAGAATATTCTGAAAAACCATTCAAATTTTGCTTTGCCACCTGCGTGGACACCTTCATCAGACGGGCAGATTGTTCAAAATATGATGAATCATTATAAACACCGATTTTAAAAATGAATAAAACGATAACATTAACTTTTTGCTTATTAGCAATTCTTTTACCTGTAATGGGTTTCGCCCAGACAGACGGCGATTACAGTAATCTACTCCAATTTTTAAAAGGAGATGGCGCTTTTGAAAAATGGTTTATGGAGGTTTTTACCAAATTAGACAATAGTGTACAAGATAGCGCCGCCGGATCTGCTTTGGTAGGAAAAGCAATAGGCGGCTTAGGCGCTCTCATGTACCTTGGATATATGGGTTGGCAAATGGCGGCCGGAGATAGAGAATGGGAAATCACTCCAATGCTGAAACCAATTCTTATCGGATTTACGCTTGTTTATTGGAGTGGATTTGTCAGTATGATTCAAGCGCCATTTGAGGCCATTGCCGAACCCGGAATCTCAATTTTCAGCGAAATCGAATCGGAAGTCAATGATCTACGGGTTGAAAGATTTAAAAAACAGCAACAATTATTGGATGCTGTTATAAAACTGAAAGCGGAAGAAGATGCGAAGCAGGAAGTCATTGAGAATACCACTGAAGATGCTGATGATTCGTGGTTTGATATCAGTGAGGGATTGGATAAATTGATTCAGCCTATCAAAGAATGGTCAATACGAATGGAATTCCAAATGCAAAAATTAGTCGCAGAACTCATTGAGTTTTGTTGCCTTTCCATTCTTAGGATTTGTGTATATCTCATTTTCTTCATTCAAAAAATATGGTCTTACATTTTAATCATTTTAGGACCGATAGCTGTTGGAATGGCTCTTATTCCCGGATTTGAAAATTCATTATACAGTTGGGTCTCAAAATTCATCAACATTAATCTTTACACATTTGTTGCCTACACGATCATCAACATCGGTCAGCAATTGATCGCTTCCGGTTATACAATGGAGATCGAAAGGTATGATACCTTATTATCCAATGGAACCATTACCAACTTAGACGCTTTAATGGTCTATGTGAGTAATTCGGGAATGATTTATAACCAGCTCTTTACCTGTGTTGCCTATGTTGTAACAGGCATCGGAGTTTTAATGACCCCTACAATTGCAGACAGTATTGTTTCAGCCGGAGGGGCGGGAGCGATGACTAAAATGAAAAGTGCAGCAGGAAAAATGGCAAGCAGTGCAAAGACAGCAATATTGGCAGCTAAAACAGGTGGTGCATCTGTAGCAGCAGCCACAGCAAAAAATGCAGCAGCAGGTTCAGCATCGGGAAGAGTTCAAAGAGCGCTGAAAAATGGAAAATAACCTCAAAAAAATACCAAAACAAAATGCTTATCAAAAATATAGAACAAAGAATTAAAATCAACAAGGTCATTTCAATCTCAACCATTGTTTTTGCCGTTTTCATTGTCATTGCCGGATTTTTCTTTGCATACAGAATGATTGAGGATTCCAGAAAATCAATTTACATTTTAGACAATGGCGTTCCGGTTCTTGCCAAGCAAACGGACGTACTACTGAATCGACCTGTAGAATACAAAGCGCAAATAGAACTTTTCCACCGATTGTTTTTTACGCTCGCACCAGATGATACCTATATCAAAGATAATATTCAAAAGTCATTGTATCTCATAGATGACAGCGGAAAAAAAGAATATACCAACTTAAAAGAAAAAGGTTTTTACAATCAGATCATCGCCTCCAGTTCGATGGTAAGTATCCATACCGATTCAATTGCACTCAATATGGAACAGGAGAAATTCTCTTTTTTCGGGAAACAAATGATCACAAGAAAATCTTCCGTCATTACTAGGAAGCTGATTACCGAAGGATTTTTTGAAGACATCATCAGAAGTCCCAATAATCCTCACGGCGTGATCCTTAAAAACTGGCGGATCATCAATAACGAAGAACTATCCAATCAAAACAAAAACTCTTACTAAAAATGGAAACTACATTTAAAAAAAAAGGTCAGAAATGGCTGCAGTGGGCAGTTCAACATCCGAAGAAATTCTTCACGTATTCAATGATTCTACTGTCGGTTTCATTTATTGGGTCTCTTATTCAGGGCATATTTTTCCCTTCAGAAACAGCATTTAAAATAAGGCCTCCGGTTTTATACTCTAAAAACAAGACCACTCAAAATCTGACAGCAAACAATGATAAAGAAATGGAGAAAATCGTGACGGAATTGAAAACTTTAAAAATAAAAAGAGACCAAAACGCACTGAACAAAGAAGACAGCTTACGAATTGACTATCTGTTCAACCAATACCAAAAATTAAAAAATGGCCGGTAGCACCGGAGGCAATTTATATAAAAATTAAAAATAAATGAAAAAAATAAATTTTAAAGAAAAAAAATATGTTTTGCCACTATTGGCTTTACCATTTCTTTTTCTTTTCTGCTATGTAGGAGCGCAGTTTGTCAAAGAAGACACGTCTGAAAAAGAGAAACTAAAAGAATTGTCTATTTCACTGGGCGATACGCAAGATTCGATTATGACCAAAAATGATGCTTACGATGCGTTTTTCAAAAAAGAGGACAACCGAACAATGCTTGGTGGATTGGACAAAGAACAAGATAGTTTGTTAAACTATGATGACCAATTGTCATTGGCACAAAAAAGAAAAATTGATTCCTTAAAAGCAGAAAACGGAAGACAAAACAGATACCAGACGAAAGAAAATCAATCCTCGTATTACAAACCAAATCAATCACAAAGGGATGACAAAGACTACAACAGGTCTTCTGAGATTATAAAAATGCTGAATGACAAATCTTACGGAAAGCCAGAAAAAGATTATGCTTTAGAAAATCCGAAAACCAATACTCAAACTACCCAACCAGACCCTGTAAAATATCTGAAAGAACAAATGCTTGTGATGGATTCTTTAGAAAAGTCCCGTGATCCTGAGTACCAAAACAAACTTGCTGCAGAACAGAAACTCAAATCAAATAAGGATAAGATGGATGATTTTCTCAATTCAACTTTCAATGTGAGCAAATCCGGAATCAACAGTGGTTTCAATGCTTTCTATAAAGAGAAGGAAAATAGTTTTATCAAGGCGGTCATTGACGAAAATAACAAAGGGTTTTTAGGAAGCAGGATCAGGTTCCGCTTGTTGGAAGACATCTTTGTTGGAAACAAAAAAATAACAAAAGGTTCCATTTTATATGGTCAGATCTCAGGATTTTCAATGCAACGAGTTAATCTCAATATTGTTTCGGTCTTTACTAATGGAGAAATCTATCCGGTCAATCTATCTATTTATGATGTTGACGGTATGAAAGGATTGTACGTTCCACAAAGTGTTTTCAGAGATATGATGCGGGAAATGGGAAGTAACTCTGTACAAGGCACTCAGATGGATATGGGCGGAAAAGGATTCTTCTCAAGTATTGGATCCAGCCTGTTTACATCAACATCCAAATCTATTGCCAACCTGATCAAAGAGAACAAAGCAAAATTGAAGTACAATTCTTATGTCTTTCTCATCGACGAAAAACAATTGAAAGATTCACAAAACCAAAAAAAATAAAACAATGAAAACTTTATTATACACGCTTTTAATTTTCGTAGCAAACTTACTCACTGCACAAACAGCAACCAAAGAGCAAATTATTTCCGACTTACCGGAAATTGAAATTACTGAAGGAATCAACCTGCATATTATTTCGCCGGAGCCCATTCAGTATGTGGATCTGTCAACAGAAAAACTGACTGGAGATCTTCCAACTACCAATATTGCCAGAATAAAAATCACAGACCATCCTGATTCTGACGAGAAAGGAAAAATCAAAACACCATCTGTTTTTTTTAATGGTAAGAAAATCGGAGTGATAACCGTTGTTGCTCAATCTTTCATCGCACAGTATAAAGCTGTTTACAGAAACCAGGACAACCTCAATACGATTACCAATATCCATATTCAACCCGAAGCGATGCAACCTATAGAGTTTGATAAAATGGTTTTCTCAAATCTTGAATTGCGAAAATTTGCGATGGATATTATTCAAAAAAAATCTGAGAAAAATCCAATTAGAGAAGAGAAAAATTTAAAACTCAGCTTTCAACTCAATAATGTATATGTGATAAGCGATTACATCTTTTTGGATATGACTATCAAAAACAATTCTAATCTGAGCTATGATATTGAGGATTTGAAATTTTCGTTAGAAGACAAAAAAATCCACAAAGCAACAAACAACCAAAGTGTAGATCTGACGCCCATTTTACAACTCAATCCTCAAAAGCACTTTAGGAAAAATTTTAGAAACGTTTATGTTTTCAAAAAATTTACCTATCCAAACAGTAAGGTAATGATGATTCGCCTCATTGAAGAGCAACTCTCCGGACGTACCATAGAAATGAAGGTCAATTATTCTGAAATTCTTAAAGCCGATACCTTTTAATTTAATGATTTATACAATGGAAAATTTTTCAATTACACTATGCTTCGCGCTCTTGCTATTAATATTTACCTACCATTCTATTTTGATAATCATTTTTTCTAAAAAACGAAAATTACTCATAAATGACTATGAAAAGCTATTAAACCTTAAAGATTGGTATGAGAAAATATCTGAAGAAGCAAGCCGCTCATACATTATTGAGAGAGTCGAAAAAAGAGGAAATGAGCTAATTAATCAATTGAATCTGTTGAATTCCAATCTTATTGCAATAACAAGAAAAGCAAAAAAAATTGCAGGAACAGCAACAAAAGCTACACAGTAACCTATTAGAAGAACACAAATTACTGAATCAATACTTCGAAAATTATTCTTAATGCAAGAACAACAACATCAAATCAAGATCTATGGCTTTCTACAAAAAGCTGTCTATGCAGTCGTTGCATTAGATTGTGCTTCGCTTTTTTACCTTAATGCTGATGTTCGGGTATTATCAAACTTGTTAAAAAATTTTTCAAAGCTGAGTTTTATTTACCCGCCCATCAATGCCAAATTTGCAACATTAATTTTGATTGGATTAGTAGCTGTAGGAACAAAAGCCAAGAAAAAGAAAGACCTTAATATTAGTAAAGAAATTATCGCTCCTATGATTTTCGGACTGCTGATGATTTTCTCTTCGCTGATATGGCAAAATGAGGCAGGAAATGCAACACTTCCAAAAGTATTTCCCGGCTTCAATCTCTATCAGGTAATTTATGCTGTTCTTTCTTTTTTGGGAGCCGTTATCCTTCAAATGGGTGCAGACAGTATTTCAAAACTGATGCAGCAGAAAATGGGAAAAGACCGATGGAATGTAGAGGAAGAATCCTTCGATCAAAACCAGGAGTTAGTGAACACTGACACATCGATCAACATTCCTTACATCTTCAGATATAACAATAAGACATATAAAGGGTATATTAATATTGATCCTTTTAGAGGAACAATGGTCATCGGAACACCGGGTTCAGGGAAGTCGTTCGGTGTCATCAATCCTGCCATAAGACAAATGATCGCAAAAGGTTTCTGTCTCTGCATCTATGATTTTAAGTTCCCGGATTTAGCCCAAATTGCTTATTATCATTATCTATTAAAGAAACAAAAAGATCCCAATTACAAACATCAATTTTATGTTATCAATCTGAATGAAGTTGAAAAATCAAAACGAGTTAACCCGTTTCATAAAAAGTACATCCAAACTTTGGCAGAAGCCCAGGAAATGGCAGAATCGATGGTTTCATCTTTACAGAAAGGAGGTTCCAGTTCCGGAGGTGGTTCTGAAGCTTTCTTTACCCAATCTGCGATAAATTTCCTTTCGTCCTGCATTTATTTTTTTGCAACATTCGAAAATGGAAAATATTCTGATTTACCTCATATTCTTTCCTTTATGAATAGAAGCTATAAAGAAATTTTCGATACTCTTTTTACCAATGAAGAAATTTTCTCTTTGCTGTCACCTTTCAAGACGGCCTATGACAACAAAGCATTTGACCAATTGGAAGGCCAAATCGGAACACTCAAAATTTTCCTTTCAAGATTGGCAACAAAAGAAAGTTTTTGGGTGTTTTCAGGAGATGAAGTAGAATTGAAGATAACCGACAGAGATAATCCTTCTATTATTATTCTGGCATCAGACCCGGGAACACAGGATATTAATTCTGCATTGTATTCTTCGGTATTAAACAGGACTTTAAGATTGATCAATTCCAAACACAATTTACCGGGAGGAATTATCGCAGACGAATTTCCGACGATTTATATTCATAAAATTGATAACATCGTAGCAACTGCAAGGAGCAATAGGGTTGCAGTTTTATTAGGGCTTCAGGAACTACCACAACTTCGACAATTTTATAAAAAAGAAGTAGCAGATACCATTTCTGCAATTGTTGGAAATATTCTTTCCGGTTCCGCCAGAGACAAAAATACGCTCGATTGGCTGGAAAAACTATTCGGAAAAATAAAACAGAAGTCATACTCACAATCTATTTCCCAGCAAGGAACGACCACCAGTATCAATGAAAAAATGGACAATATGATTCCTGCCGGAAAAATTGCGGCTCTGAAAACAGGAGAAATGGTTGGAATGATCGCACAGGGAGAAGAAAACGCTGCTGAGGAATATAAAACGTCTGCAATTAGGGGTAAAATAAATTTGGATATGAAAGCCATTCAAGAAGAAGAAAAACACTATGTGAAAATGCCCTCTTATTATTCTTTTGTAGATAAAAAAGGAGTTAACCGCAAAGAAGAAGTGTTGATGACCAACTTTAGAAAGATCAACAAAGAAGTGGAACTCATTGTGAATGAAAATATTAAAGCTGCATAAAATGAAAAAACTAAAATACACATTTACCTTGATGGCGCTGTTTTACAGTTGTTTATCATCTGCGCAATTTAATACGATTACACCAACAATACCGAAAAAATCTGAAAATCCAAAGCTATCCGAAAAATCTAATATTGAAGATCCAGTAAAACAAAAGAATGCTAAGAAATCTTGGAAGCAAGTTTTAAATATCACCACAAAATCAGATTTAAAAAATGAAACCAAAGGTTCGACGAAGTGGTTAACGAGTCAAATTGATTCTTTGAAAATGTTGATTAAAGAATCTAGCAGTGTAAAAGAAATACGAAAAAATGAGTTTGAAAAACTGAAAGATTCTTTGATGCTGCAAGCACAAAATAGAGTAGAAGAAAAAAACCAAGCATCAAAAAAACAAAACTTTTTTACAACGTATGATTTTGTAGACGAACCTGCAGCATCTTTTTCAAAAATTGTGATGCCTCTTAAAAACAAAATTACCATTACATCTTCCTACGGAACAAGAACTCATCCTATTTTCGGAACAAAAAAGACACACAATGGGATCGACCTAAAAGCCAGCTATGAGAATGTCTATTCTGTAATGGATGGAATTGTTACAGCAACAGGCTGGGATTCTAAGGGCGGGGGGAATTTCATAAAAGTAAAACATTTTAACCGTTTCGAAACTTCCTATCTGCATCTCTCAGAAATATATTATCGAGCTGGAGAAATAGTAAAAGCCGGATTTGTCATCGGAAAAAGCGGGAATACCGGAAACTCTACAGGACCACATCTGCATTTTTCGGTAAAAGAATTCGGACAGAGCATCAATCCTTCTCATTTTTTAAATGACCTCATAAAAGTAAACAATTTAATAGCAACATACAATGAATAACACAACCTTACCTACCGATGAACTGAAAAAATACGGAATTATTAATGAGGATAATTCTTTCTCTAAAAAGCTAAATATAGAGGATGTTCAGAAATTTCTGCAAGGATATACCATCGTTGCAGACCACGACAAAAACAGGGCGACTTTTCAGCTGACTGATAATAATACTAAACTGAAGGTCATCTTTTTGGAACGAGATAAAAGTATTTCTGACATCCTCGAAAACAGTAAAAATAATATTCAATATACTGATGTCAAGAATGTTTCTAAATCTGCAAATGAACTGAGTGTCGAAAAAAAAGCCTTCATTTTCGATCATGAAACCAATAAGGTAGTAGAATTCGATTTCATTAAAAATGCAAGAGAATTGACCGCAATTATTGCCGACAAAAAGAATACAGAAGAACTTAACCGTTACATAGCAGAACTTCTAAAACTTAAATCTTTTCTGCAAGATAAAATAGTTCAATTCCCAGAAATGGCAAAAGAAATTACGAACGATTTGAATATTGTGTCCAAAGAATTCAATACGGTTGCTGGAATCTCTGAAAGACAGAATCATTCTCAAAAACAAGAAAAATCAGACATCCAACTGAATGTGAATGACCCCGATGTTTATCAGGATGTCAATCGAATAAGAGAAGAGGAAAGCCAAGAGCAGGACGAGGAAATTCAAAAATCGAGAGGATTCAGAAGATAAATTAAGAACCTGGAAAAATGGAAGATGAACTAAACTGGAAGGATAGGAATATAACTCCAAGAACAGGAGCCTATAAAAATTTTGTAAAAGATATGGAAAGTATGTCACCTGAACATTTTTTTCGGGACGGAGAGCGGACGTTTACCGATAGAGAGAAAAAGTTTATGTCAATTTACCAATCTAAAGGAAGAGAATTTATTCAAGGTTCAAATTTTACATTGAAAACATTTTTCAATTCAAATCAGGGTTTCCCTATTGAGGATAAATTTAATACTACCGCTGAATTAGTCAGATTTATTGAAAAGCAGCAACTAGTCAATAAACAGTTGATTTTGCAAAATAACAGGGAGTCTACCGAAATAACTATAGATAACGAGTCAATAAAGAAGAAATTTCTCTCTGATCTCTGGGCTCAGGAATTGGAGAAAAAAACTGATTTAAGTTCCGGATTGACCTATACACAAATTGATGAAAAGCAAGCTCATCATTATCGAAATTATGAAGTTGAAGCTGCAAAGTTATCATTAGAAGGGGGTCATCAAATTGAAATGACTGATCTGGAAGAAAATGCAGACTTTTTTTCAGATGAAGGTTTTGAGGAAAATTTAATCCCTGCATCTAGTCTTCCGGACGGCTGGACCTGGAACGATTACGATGATGGGAGTGGCTCGCTGAAGAGTCCAAGCGGTCATAGGTATTACAGCTATGATCTGCAAACTCAGGAATATACATTACCGTACGGTCGGCGAGAATGGACAGGTATGAGAGATTTTTATGATGCTCCAAAAAGTTTGAACGAATTCAAAAGCTATGTCGAAAACGACTTAAAAGCAAAAGCAGTGCAAAATAATCTTTATCCGAAACTTTCCGAAGATGAAAAAAATGATATTCTCAATTACAGGATCTTTATGAAAGAAAACGAATTCATACTGGAGAACTTGCAGATCACATCAAACCAGAGAGAGGCTTATTCAGAAAAAATGGAATTCGGAAAAACAGATGGAGATTATTCTCTTACAAAGGCACAAATGGACACAATCCCAAATGTTATTGATGGTCATACGTTGTCAAAAAATGACAAATACGAATTGGCTTTCGGCCTATTGGAAAAACAGCTATATGGGGAATCCTACGAATTATTGGATAGCGGTGAAATTCTAAAAAATTATCTGGATGAAAATGTTTTTTCAAGACACAGAATATTAACAATGAATGATATAAAATTTAACAATCAAAACCCAAACATTATGGAAACACAGAACGAATATGAACCATCTCAGTATCCGAAATTTCAGTTAAAATATCTTGGTTTCGGAGAAGGAGAACAACTGCACAAAGATTTAGAAAATGGTATTAATGCTCCCGAAAAAGAGTTCGAAATTAAAAGCACTTCCGACAAAACGATGCCCGGAAATGAAATGGAATTTACATTAAAATTTAATAAGATAGAAAATGGGAGCGTTTTTATGAATTTTTACAATGCTAAACTCACGAAAGAAAATGGCGACGTTATCTCCCACAATTTTCCTGTTAACAGGGTAAATACATTTACTGCTAAAGAAGCAGTCAACCTTTTAGAAGGGCGCACAGTTAAAATAGAATTTCACAATCCGAAAACAGAAAAAATAGAACCTGCATTTGCCAAGCTCAATTTTAACGAACCCAAAACGGAAAAAGAAAATTACAATTTCCAGAATTTTTACAAAAATTATGGTGTTGATACGGCTCAGATCGTAGAAAAATCCAATCTGATCTTTGATAAACCGGAATGGAAGGAAAACACCATAAAATCTTTGGAAAAAGGAAATATTGTTAAGGTAAAATTTGAATTAGATGATAAAATATTAGAAGGTAAAGCGGTGCTGAATCCGCAGTATAAAAATCTAAGCCTATACGATCAGGATATGAACAGAATCAACACCAATAAACCTTTAGAAGGATTGGAACAGGATAACAAGCACGAAAAAAACAATGTGAAGGAACAAAGCATTAAACGATAGATAAGACTTACAACCAATCATTTATATCCCAGCGGTAAGTCAAATTAATTTGGCTACCGCTTTTTTTAAATCTACCAAAATGAAAAAACTTATAATACTTCCCTGTTTATTTTTACTACTTGCCCTTATTTCCTGCCACAAAGAAATCAAATCCGAAAAAGGAGGAATCGATGTTTTCTCCAATGTGTATTTTGATGTTTCCAAAAATCTGAACAACATCCAAAGTTTTCATTTGTCAAGCCTTAATTATTCGCGAGATTCTATTATAGAAAGGATTCCGGATGCTGATGCTCCCGAAATAACCCAACAGATTTATTTCATTAAAGATTCATTGTGCTATACCATTGAAAATGAAAATCCGGGCAAAATTATTCTGTCAGACGTCATAAAAAAACAAAAGCCGCTTTCGGTTGAAGAGAAAAAACGAGGAACATTGTTTTCTCAGGAAAAAATCCCCAATTACAGAAACAGAAAAAATCTGAGTGATACGGTTTTGTTTAAGAAAAAATACAAACGATTTGAAATCAACTCACCTTGGATGTACACCCGGTTTTACATTTATCCAACGGACACTATTTTACCGTACTCTATTTACAAACACGTGGAAAAGGACTACCAAGGTAGGCTTGAAAGGATTGATTCTTACAATAAAAAGACGGACATATTCGTGACGCTTCAATTGATAGCAAGAAAAAACTGGGACAGTGAAGCCAAAGAAATTTTTGAATTTAACCACTTCATAAAAAGCAGAAAAAGTGAAAGATGAAGATTTTTTTAATGAGATAAATAATGACATTTCTGTAGTTGAAGGAAATAAAAAGGAACTTATTGTTTTCACAAACAGTAAGGATATGCTTTCATTCTTGGAGCTTCTTCAAATGAATAAGAAAGTCAATAATAGAACATTGATTACGCTTAATTCCGGTTCAAATAGCAAAAAGTTCCTCAATAGATATCAGAATTATGATGGTAAAATGTTTCTTTGTCTTACCGGGGACAGAACGGGAAATGCAATAACCAGGAAAATTCTTACAGAATTTAATGGCAAAAATATCAAAGACGTTCGTCCGTTGTATGAAATTTCTGAAAATGGGAATCAAGACCTGACCGAATATTTAGAGAATAAACTCAATCTTCAAGATAAAAATACTAATTTAGTTGAACCAAAAATTTCTGAAAATGAAAGCAATGCAATTGAATCCGGAACAACATCCGATTCTCAGCAAGTGGGAAACGGAACACCTGAACAACACACTGGAGAACTTGGCTCAAAAAACCAATCCGAGCAAATCGGAAGTTACGGAAGCGGACAATCATTGGGCAGCAACAATGCTGGAAATGGACTTGCAGGCACAGAGCGGAGCAATTTGGGAAACAGAGACCGAGAAAGAGGATCCGATGGTGGAACACAATCGAAAAATGCTCAAAAAAATGAGGGAAGAGAACATTCCTTGGGCGGAATCATATCCGGGAGACCTGTATCCGATAGACGAAGATCCGAAGGAAGATTTTCCGAGGTAAGCGAAAATTCAACAAATTATGTAGAGCTTGATGCTCTCATTTCAAGATATAAAGACCGAAAACTGAATAATGAACAAGTTGCAGAATTGGTTTCCGCAGCTTGTTTTGTTTCTGACGACCACAAAATCTTTCTAAAGGAAAATCTTAACATCACTGATAATTTAAAAGTAATCTGCAACCAATTCCAAAGTGGTGGAACTTCAAAAGAGGGTAGAGGGATTTTAGATGAATACTACACGCAGGATAAAATCGTTGATGCCGTCCGTAATTTAATCAAAGACCATTTCAAAACCCAAAAAGAAATTTCTATTTTAGAACCTAGTATTGGAACCGGAAATTTCATTTATGCTACTCACCGATTATCTGTAAATTCTAAAATTACAGGTTTTGAAATCAACGAGACCACCGCAAAAATTGCCAAAATTCTACATCCCGAGGCGGACATTAATCTTCGTTCGTTTGAAACTGAATTTATTGATGATCGAGGTAATAGAAAAGACTCAAAAGATTTTTCAGAAAAGTATGATTTGGTCATCGGGAATCCGCCCTATGGTGAACATCGGGGACTTTACAAGGGGTTGGGAGAGGAGCCTAAAATTTCAAAATACGAAGATTATTTCGTTAAACGGTCTTTGGATTCACTAAAACCTAATGGAGTTTTGGCAATGGTACTTCCATCATCTTGGCTGAACCGTCGAAGCAATTTAAAAAATGCCAATATTCTGGAAGGTTTCCGCTTACCCAATGGAGCTTTTGCAGGAACACAAATCGGAACCGACATTATCATTCTAAGAAAAAACACTCAAAATATCTCTACTGATATTTCTAATTATTTCGATGATAACCCAGCAAGAATTTTGGGTGAAACCCGAGAGAAAACCAACCGGTTCGGGCGATTAGAAAAATATATTCGCGGAAATTTAGATGAAGCTTTATTTAAGATTGACCAGTTTAAAAATAGGATAGAAACCCAACGGATCGGAAATCTGTTTGAAGATTTATTTTTAGAGGAAGAACCTAAAGTTGAAAATAAAGTTCCTGTACCCAAAAAAGGAATTGCAGAAATCGAAGATTCTACGAGGATTGAAAACCAAAATAAAAATGAACTCAATGTAACAGAAACTCAAGAAAAAATTAGTCAAGTACTTTCCAAACTTAATGACATCAAGTTTAAATCTCCAACAATTACGACTGAAATTGGCAAGTATGAAAAACTGCGAGAAGATCTGATCACAAAACCAGCAGCATTTTCAGAGGAAAAATTAAAAGAATTGATTGAAAAAAGTGATAGGATTATTTCTATTCACAATACAAAAAATCAGAACGAGTATAAAATTCAGTCAAAACCCGAACTCAAAAAAGGTGTTTTAAAATATCAATTCTCCAAGCAAGATAAAATTGTCAATACTTCATTACAAAACAGTTCTGAGATTACCCAAGAACAAATTGAAGCATTCAGAGATACCAATTATGACGGTACATTAGATAATCGTGGAAAGCATTATCAATTTGCCAACTTTATTGATGGAAACTGGGTTCACGATTTTTATTACACTGAAGGAAATATTTACGCAAAACTGGAACAATTGGAGCGGGATTTTTCTGATAAAAATGCAGTTGGAGGAACGGAAAACCAATACGAAAAACAAAAAGAATTATTAGAAAATGTTCTACCAAAAGCGAAATCGCTAGATGAGATTTATATTAGTCCGAATCATGAGTTCGTACACAAATTTGAGTTAGGTCAAATAGAAAAAGACCAATATAATCATGTTACAAAACGTACTGAATCAGTCATTGTAGATTACAATCTTGCAGGAAGATTCAAAGATTTTGTAGGCACTTTACCAAGTGAAGCCTTTGCGGGTTCTTCAGCTTGGGAAGTCCGAAGCTTCGTAGATAATGAAACGGTTACAGGAAGCGATAAAGAAAGGAATGCGCTAATCAGAGAAAGACGAAAAGCTGCTGCGAATGATTTGTTTTACAAATTTGTCCGGGAGGAACTTTCCGATGATATTAGAAATCGTTTTGTAAAAGACTTTAACCGTAATTATAATAACATCCACGTTCCGGACTATTCTAAGTTCCCATTATTTTCCAGAATCTATCTGCATTTCAAAGGTCAAGAGTTGCGTTTGACCGAAGTTCAGAAAGCAGGAATCGGAAGACAGACCACAAAAGGAGTAGGGCTCTTAGCTCACGAAGTTGGTTTTGGAAAAACGCTTTCCGGAATCCTTTCTATGCACGAAGCAATGGAGCGAGGGAATGCGAAAAGACCGATCATCGTAGTTCCCAATGACAGTATTTTGAAACAATGGGTGGAAACGATTTTTGAAACGATTCCCAATGCGAAAGTCAATGTATTAGGGAATTTGGGGAAAGATTATGATCTCTCAAAATTTGATAATAAAGACGGAGAAATTACCATCGTTACTTATGAAGGTTTTAACAATATTGGATTTTCATCAGAAATAACTGAAGAACTTTCGTCAAAATTCAGTTACATCTCTACAAGTGAAATGAAAGGTGTTACCAATACGGAAAGAGACCTCCAAATTGAGTTGCAGAAAGAAAAGGAGATTGAGGGAAAAATGAAGCGTGGTAAAATCTATGACTGGGAAGATTTTGGATTCGACCATTTGACTTACGACGAAGTTCACAACGCCAATCATATTGTAGGAAAAGTAAAAATTGAGGACAGAAGATTTGCTTCCGATTTCAGAAGTCAAAACCAACAGACTTCCAAATTGGGAATCAATACCTGGATGGCAGCTCAGTACATTCAAGACAAAAATGACGGCAGAAATGTAACACTACTTTCCGCAACGCCTTTTACCAACAAGCCTTTGGAATATTATTCCATTCTTTCTTTAATAGCAAATAAAAGATTAGAAGAATCGGGATATTTCAATGTGAATACATTCTTCGAGACCTTTATGGAAGCGGACAATGATATGGAAATTGATGCAAAAGGCGATGTTAAATTTAAAGCAAATGTTCGGAGGTTTAAAAATAATTCCCTATTCCAACAACTGTTATCTGAATTTATCGATATAAAAGGAGAGGAGGATAACCCTGAATTGATTCGTCCCAACAAAATCAACAAAGAGTATAAAATTGAGCAGAATGATCTCACAAGAGAACAATATGACTTGCTCAATGAAAATTTCAGCGAAACTGAAAAGGGAGCAATTCTTACTCATATTCTCAATGCCCGACTGATTGCAATTTCGCCGTACCTATCACCATATTATGATGGAGAAGAACCTTCAGTAAAAGAATTTGTAGAAAATTCTCCCAAGCTGAAACAGACGATGGATTTAATTCATCAAAATAAAAAAGACATTCCGGAATCCGGACAAATCATTTATTCTGAATTGGCGGTTGCGCAATTTCCCAAATTAAAAGAATATCTCATTACAGAAATTGGTTACAAACCCGAAGAAATCGGCATTATCACAGGAGCTACCAATAAAAATCAAAGAATTTCTATTCAAAATGATTTTAATGAAGGAAAAATAAAAGTAGTTGTTGGAAGCGAAGCCATACAGGAAGGAATGAACCTTCAGGAAAACACAACAGATGTTTATATGCTTACGTTGCCATATAATTTTACTTCACTCAGACAAGTGGAGGGACGAGCGTGGAGGCAAGGAAATATAAACGAAAATGTGAGAATCAATTTTATGTTGACCAATGACAGTATTGATGTTTTTATGCTTCAAAAACTGCAATCCAAACAGGCAAGATATTTAGAAGCGATGAAAAAGGGCGCTGATGTTTTGGATATATCTGATATTAGCACTCAAGAGCTTAAAACCTCCATCATTACCAATCCAGAAACCCGAGCCAACATTGAAATCGAATTAATGAAAAAAAGGATTGAAAGTGAAAAAAATAAACATTTGGCCGATAGTGCTTTTGTCTTGAGAAAATACGAAGATGTTTTGAAAGTTCAAGAATTAGTAACCAAAGCTGAGCATTCATACAATAGAATTGAAGGCTATTCGAAAAATGGCGATGCAAATGCTGACTATTGGAAAAAGCAGCTTCCTTCTTATCAGAAAACAATTGACCTGCATAAAGCTCAAGTTCAAGAAGTAATTGAAAATTTAGCTCAGAAAGGAATAGATGTTACTCAAATTGAATATCAAACCAAAACCACTGAAGATAAAATTGCAGAACTGGATAAAAAGCTGGAGGAACTTACGGAAACGAGGGAGAATTTAGTGACATTGTATAAAATAGAAAAGGCTGAAATGCTTAAAGCGAATGAAAATAGGGATTATGTGAGGGAAAGGGAAGATGAGAATAGAACTCTCTATAATATTTTAATAAAGGCTAATTCTATTAATGATTTTAAAACTAAAAATTCTTTCGGTATAACAATAAACGAAAATGAAGATGCAAATTTGAAAGATCTCTCAACTGTAATCAGAAAAAGGTAAATGAATCTTATAAATATAGCTAAAGTATTTTGTAAGTCATAGTATATTTCAGATCACTAGTGTAAGCAGATTATTATTAAAACAAAGTTAGAGGGGGGGAAAGGATCACCTAAATTAAATACTCTGCCTCTGGTGCTTAGAATACGATTTAAATAGAATAAAATATAGCAATTTAAAGAATTTATTCATAATTTTGTAGCGTTGAAAAATTTGAGTAAACATATCAGCTTTGTCATTTTATTGTGTTTGGGCTTTTTCCTAATGCCAAACATAACCTATGCTTGTGCTAAAAAAGCAGTTAAGACAGAGCAAAAGTCCTGCTCAAAAGAACAATCCAAAAAATCAGAAGATAAAATCAGTTGCAAGGACAAGTCCTGTGAAAAATGCAACGATGGTCACGGCTGCAACGGTAAATGTAAACACAGTTCTTGCAAATGTAGCATTTCTTCATCTTCATTTGGTTTACCAATACTTATAGATATAAAAACAGAAAACCAGTTTGCAGAAATTAAAACGCAAAAATTCGGTTTCAAGCAAGCCTATTATTCATCGGGCTTCCATTCCTTTTGGCAACCGCCTAAAATAGGTTAAAAAGATGGCTTGTACGCCACAGTTATGTCTTGTCGAAAGCTAATATTAGTTTTCGTAAAACTCTCTATCCCTTAATAATTTAAAAAATTCAAAATGAAGTCAATATCAAAAATATTGATGGTAATCACCGTATTACTATCAGCCATAAGCAGTTTTGCCCAAATTAAAAATGCAAAAACAGAAACAGTGAAAGTATATGGTAACTGTGAAATGTGTAAAACCACAATCGAGAAAGCAGGAAATGTAAAAAATGTAGCCACAGTAAATTGGAATAAAGACACCAAAATGGCTACACTTAAATACGATGATAAAAAAACAAGCCAGGATGAAATACTGAAACGTATTGCTTTAGCAGGGTACGACAATGAAAAATTTTTAGCACCTGATGATGTTTATGCAAAGTTATCAGGTTGTTGCCAGTATGACAGGGAACTAAAACCAATTGCCACATCTAAAGATGCAGGTATGGATATGAAAGCTGATCACGCTAACCACAACACCAAAGAAATGCCAGCCACAAATATGGCAACTACCCAAAATGAGCCACAACTGAAAGCTATTTTCGATAACTATTTTTCAGTGAAAGATGCTTTGGTAAAAACTGATGCAGGCACTTCATCTGCAAAAGCTGCTGAATTATTAAAGGCAATAAAAGCTATAGAAATGACAAAACTTTCCAACGAAGAACATACCGTCTGGATGAAAATAATGAAAGATTTAACTACTAATGCAGAAAAAATTGCTGTGGCAAAAGATGTTAACAAACAAAGAGAATTTTTCGCTTTACTGGCTAACAATATGTACGAATTAGCCAAAGTTTCAAAACAGGAAACACCTGTTTATTATCAGCATTGCCCAATGTATAACAATGGCAAAGGTGCAAATTGGTTAAGTAAAGAAGAAGCCATTAAAAACCCGTATTACGGTTCTCAAATGCTCACTTGTGGCAGTGTACAAGAAACTATTAATAACAAATAAAAAAAATGTTATGGAAAGTATGAAAAATCAACACGGAATGCAACATACGCAAAAGAGTGCAGAAAATGACCATAATAATTCTTTAGCAATGTACAAACGCTTTGCTGTAATGGCTGTTGCAATGTTTGTAGCAATGTACTTTATTATGTATGCTATGATAGACGGATTTGATAATCTTATTCCGAACATCAATAATTTATATATGACCCTGCTGATGATTTCGGCAATGCTGGTTATTGAATTATGGATAATGAAAGGAATGTATGAAAACAAAAAAATCAACTGGTCAATCATTACAGTTTCCCTTGCAGTTGGCATCTTTTCTTGGTTTGGTATTCGAGAACAATTATTTGTTGGTGATAAGGAGTTTGTAAAAGGAATGATACCACACCACGCAGCGGCAGTACTAATGTCCGAAAAAGCAAACCTTACCGATCCCGAACTAATACAGTTGCAAAAAAACATACTCAGAACCCAAGCACAAGAAATAGAATTTATGAAGCGGAAGCTAAATGAATTTGAAAACAAATAAATAAGATAAATTCTTTTAATGATATCAAAATTTAAATAAAATGAAAAATATAATTTTCTCAGTCATTACATTAGTAACAGTTGCAGCGGCAACAATTTCCTGTAAGCAATCTTCCAATAATAATAGCGACCAGCAGGCCGATGATAGCACAGTGATAACTAGAACCCAAGATTTGTCGACAGCAACACAAAATGATACAGCGCCTTCCGTTACTTCAAGAGATACAGTATCTCAAAAGATGGAAAAGTCTGCTTCAAAAGAGCAGACACAAAACTTCTCTATTGAACCAATTGTAAAAGATTATCTGGTTTTAAAAAATGCACTCGTTGCAGATAATGACAAAGTAGCTGCTAACGCAGGGAAGCAATTATTTACAACTATAAACAATGTAGATATGAAATCAATAGCCGCAAACAAGCATAAGGAGTTTATGGACATTGCGGAGAGTGCAAAAGAAAATGCTGAGCATATTGGTGACAACGCGGGAAAGATAGACCACCAAAGAGAGCATTTAGCAATGTTGAGTAAAGATGTTTCAGACCTTATCGTATTGTTTGGCACAACTCAAAAAGTTTATCAGGACTTCTGCCCAATGTATAATGATGGTAAAGGTGCTGTTTGGATTAGCGAAGCTAAGACAATAAAAAATCCTTATTACGGTAGCAAGATGCTTACTTGTGGCTCTGTAAAAAAAGAGTTCTAAATGAAGAGAGTATTAAAGATAATGTTGGCAATAGTGCTGTTTATTTTTATTGCAATACAATTTTATCAACCTGCCCTTAATGTAAATAAAGGGCAGGTTTACACAACCGATTTTTCGAAAGTTTATACAGTTCCGCCGAATGTGCAAAACATCTTACAGAATGCCTGTTACGATTGTCATAGCAACAATACCAATAATGTTTGGTATTCCAACATTCAACCAATTGCGTGGCTGATGAAGAAGCATATTGATAATGGCAAAGAAAAATTAAACTTTAGTGAGTTTGGCAGTATTACTAGTCGAAGGCAAATAAGTAAATTGAAAGGAATAGCAAACCAAATTAAAGACGAACAAATGCCTTTAGCTTCTTATAAAATAATGCACAGAAATGCACAGCTTTCAATGGAGCAAAAAAAAATGATAGTGGATTGGATGAACAAAACAGCAGACAGCCTTTCAACAGAAAATTAAATACAATGCGAAAAATTAAACAAATATTAATCAGCATTTTTAAAGCAATCTTTATTCATAAACAGGATTGTTGCAAATGAAATTATTTATATGGAACATCAACATACAGAAAATAAAGAAACCCGTGCAGGGCATAAAATGAGCAATATGCATCATGGAGCAAACCCATCAATGGAAATGGCAGGACATAACCATCATGCCATGATGATAGCCGATTTTAAAAAAAGGTTTTATGTCGTGCTCATCCTAACCATTCCAATCATGTTGCTATCAACCATGATACAACATTTTATAAAAGTTGATTGGCAGTTTGCAGGTTCGCAATACATACTCTTTGCATTGTCAACCGTTGTGTTTTTTTATGGCGGCTTTCCATTTTTAAAAGGATTGGTTGACGAAGTAAAAGCAAAGAACCCCGGCATGATGTTTTTAATCGGCTTCGCCATAACAGTTGCGTACATCTACAGCGTTGCAATTGTGTTTGGGTTACAGGGCATGGATTTCTTTTGGGAATTGGCAACCCTTATACTCATCATGCTTTTGGGGCATTGGATAGAAATGAAATCTGTTGCAGGTGCATCAAAAGAATTAGAATTATTGGTGCAGTTAATGCCAGCCGATGCACACATGGTAATGCCCAACATGGTGCATGATGTAAAAACCGACACACTAAAAGAGAACGATATTATTTTAGTAAAGCCAGGCGAAAAAGTAGCAGCAGATGGAATAATATTAGAAGGCGAAAGCTACCTGAACGAAAGTATGCTTACAGGCGAAAGCAAACCAGTACAAAAAGTAAAAGGCGATAAAGTAATTGCAGGTGCAATCAATGGCAACGGTTCTATAAAAGTTACCGTTACCCATGCCGCAAAAGACTCTTACTTATCACAGGTTATCAAATTGGTAGACGATGCACAAAAATCAAAATCACAAACGCAGCTATTAGCAGACAAAGCAGCAAGATGGCTTACGATTATAGCATTGGTTACAGGCATTGCCACATTTTTATATTGGTATCTTACAGGGCAATCATTGGCTTTTGCAATGGAAAGAATGGTAACCGTAATTGTTATTTGCTGCCCTCATGCTTTGGGTTTGGCAGTACCATTGGTTGTTGCAAAATCAACAGCATTATCAGCTAAGAATGGTTTACTTATTAAAAATCGTACAGCGTTTGAAAATTCAAGAAAAATAACCACTATCGTTTTTGACAAGACAGGAACATTAACTGTAGGAAGATTTGAAGTGTCAAAAATTGTTTCGCTGCAAAAAGAGTTCAATGAAAATGAAATCATTCGCCTTGCGTCTGCATTAGAACAAAAATCAGAACATCCCATTGCAACAGGCATCTTGCAAAAAGCAAAAGACCTATCGATCACCGTTCCTGAAACGGAAAACTTTAATGCCATAACAGGCAAAGGGGTTGAAGCAACGGTTGAAGGCGAAAAAATATTGGTAGTCAGTCCGGGATATTTAAAAGAAAATAATTTAGCAATTCCCGAAGGCTTTAATGCCAACGGTACGGAAACGGTTGTGTTTGTAATCGTAAATAATGAGTTGGCAGGTTATATTGCTTTGTCAGATGAAATTCGACCTGAAGCTGCCGAAGCAATAAAGACCTTGAAAGAAAATAATATCAAATCTATTTTACTTACCGGTGATAATAACAAAGTAGCAAAAAGTGTAAGCGATGTTTTGGGTATGGATAGTTTTATTGCCGAAGTATTACCACATCAAAAATTAGAAAAGATAAAAGACCTGCAAAGCAATGGCGAATTCGTAGCTATGACAGGTGATGGCGTAAACGATGCACCAGCACTGGCAATTGCAGATGTTGGTATAGCAGTTGGCAGCGGTAGTGATATTGCAGCCGAAACCGCAGGTATTGTTTTAGTGAACAGTAACCCTAAGGATGTTGTAAATCTTATTTTATTTGGCAAAGCCACCTATCGTAAAATGATACAGAATTTAATTTGGGCTACGGGTTACAATGTAATCGCATTGCCTTTGGCAGCAGGTGTTTTGTACAAGCAAGGCATATTGTTAAGCCCAGCCGCAGGTGCGGTTTTAATGACGGTTAGCACAGTCGTAGTTGCAATCAATGCAAGTTTTTTAAAAGTAAAAAAATAAAATGAAAAAGATAACATTAATAATATTCATCGTTGCAACGTACACCTGTGCACAATCACAGGATATGAAAGGTATGGATATGACTAAAAAAGAACAGGTTCAACAGGCAACTTATACTTGCTCGATGCATCCCGAAATTCACGCCACAAAACCAGGCAACTGCCCAAAGTGTGGTATGAAATTGATAAAAGAAAAGGCTAAAACGGTAAAGCAGTCATCAAACAAAAAAAATGATGAAATGCAGATGCCTCCAAAAGAGCAGCCGAAAAAGGTGGACAAAATGAACAATATGTCTATGCAAAAAGAAAAGCCTCAAACCGTAAAAAGAATTGTAAACACAAAACCTCCAAAAACAGTTCGATACGAATTATATGTAACAGATACACTAGTAAACTACGCAGGGAAAGAAAAGAGAGCTATTGCCGTAAATGGTCAAATACCTATGCCTGCACTCACTTTTACAGAAGGCGATACAGCCGAAATTGTCGTACATAATCAATTAAAAGAAAGTACATCATTGCATTGGCATGGCGTTTTTTTACCCAATAAAGAGGATGGTGTGCCTTGGCTTACACAAAAACCAATTAAGGCGGGCGATACTTATACCTATCGTTTTCCGATTATCCAACATGGCACGCACTGGTATCACTCACATTCTGGTTTGCAAGAGCAGATTGGTATGTATGGTAGTTTTGTGATGAAAAAGCGTGAGGATGATAAAACTTTTAGAGAAGGAATAGATGATTTGCCTACTGTACCCATCATTTTAAGCGAGTGGACAAACCTCAATCCCAATAACATTAATCGGATGTTACATAATGCCAATGATTGGGCGGCTATTAAAAAAAATGCTACACAATCATACGCAGAAGCTATCAAAGAAGGTCATTTCAAAACAAAAGTAACCAACGAATGGAAACGTATGTTGGCAATGGACGTAAGCGATGTATATTATGACAAAATTTTAATCAACGGAAATCATACTACCGATTTAAAAAATGTTGATGGCAAAACGCTAAAAGCAGGAGATAAAGTAAGATTACGAGTGTCAAATGGTGGTGCATCCTCTTATTTTTGGTTGCGATATGCAGGAGGTAAAATTACCGTAGTTGCAAATGACGGCAATGATGTAGAACCTGTGGAAGTAGATAGATTAATCATTGCAGTATCAGAAACATATGATGTAGTTGTTACGATTCCTGAAGATGGAGTTTCTTATGAGTTTTTAGCTACTACTGAAGACAGAACACAATCGGCAAGCTATTTCGTAGGTAATGGCATCAAACAACTCATTTCACCACTTCCTAAATTGAAATATTTTGAGGGAATGAAAATGATGAACGATATGATGAAGATGAACGGAGATTTGGACGATATGGGAATGAAAATGAGCTTGAACCAAATGGATATGAACGTAGTAATGTATCCTGAAATCACAGGAGATAGTAAGCAGAAAGAAGACCATAGCCAACACAATATGAATATGAATATGGAAAATGATCCCAACCGTTACAATGCAAATGCTTTGGGAGAAATTAAAACCCTTAATTATGCAATGTTACAATCTCCTTCCAATACGGAACTTCCTAAAGATGCTCCAGTAAAAGAATTGAAATTTACCCTTACAGGAAATATGAACCGTTATGTGTGGAGTATGGATAATAAAATACTTTCAGAAGTTGATAAAATACCTGTAAAAAAAGGAGAAATTCTACGAATTACCATTCATAATAACTCAATGATGCGACACCCGATGCACTTGCACGGCTTTGATTTTAGAGTTATTAATGGCAAAGGTGAAAAATCTCCACTTAAAAATGTTTTAGATATAATGCCGATGGAAACTGACACTATTGAGTTTTTAGCAAACGAAGAAGGAGATTGGTTTTTCCACTGTCATATCCTTTATCATATGATGTCAGGAATGAACAGGGTATTTGCGGTTGATGATTATCAAAATCCAAATTTGCCTGACAAGAAACAAGCATATAATATGTTGCAAAGAGAAAGCAATATGCCTCATTTTATGGCACAAAATGATTTTGCAACTAACGGAAATGATGGTGACGCAATGCTTCAAAATGCAAGATGGAGTTTAGGTACAGAATGGCGTTTAGGTTATAATGATATGCACGGCTATGAGATAGAAACTCATTTAGGAAGATATATTGGTAAAATGCAATGGTTTATGCCATTCATCGGTTTCGACTGGAGGTATCGTAAAATGGGTATGGATGAACACGAAACCAATTTATTTGGTCAGAAAAATGAAAAAGATACACGTAGAGCCATTAGTTTAGGTTTTATGTACACTTTGCCAATGTTAGTGAACTTTCAGGCAGAAGTCTATCACGATGGTATAGTACGTCTTTCCTTAATGCGTGAAGATATCCCCATTACAAAAAGGTTGAGAGCAGGTTTTATGGTCAACACCGATATGGAATATATGACAGAACTAAAATATATTATCAATAAAAATGTGGGCATTCGTACACATTATGATAGTGATATGGGATGGGGAGTAGGCTTATCTCTTAATTACTAAAATAAATTCAACAACCTGCTCGTGGTGTTGAAATAGTTATTAAGATTCATCTTGAATCTTTGTAATATAATACAGATATGTACGCATATCTGTATTATATTTATGAGCAATATTTTATGTAGGAATACAGCCTCTTTTCCGTTCTGGAGCAAATTATAAAACAGGAAATAATGTATGTTTTTTAAAATTGGTATCTGGATCGGTTGTCTTTTTTCTATAATAATTTTATAATGAATTTATGGTATTGTAGAATTAAAAATTTATTCAAAATTGAACCCTTAAAGTAGCAAAATGAAAATCTTAATTATTGAAGACGAGAAAGAATTAGAAAAAAAGTATTGCAGAATATCTTTTGGGAGAAATTAATCTGTGAATTTGCGCTCACTTTCAGTGAAGCAATAGAGACGATAGAAACGTTCCAGTATGATTGCGGACTCTTGGATATTATGCTACCCAAACGGTAATGGATTTGCTATTTTAGAAGAATTGAAAGAGAGAATAAACAAGATGAGGTAATCATTATTTCAGAGAAGAATGCTCTGGATAATAAAAATAAAAGGATTATTTCTAACTCACCTAATATATAGCAGATGGGAAAGTAATTAAAATAATTGATTATGTGCTGATTGCATAGTATATGCGAAAAAAATGCACCCATTATTTGGAAATTATTAAAAAATACATATATTTGCACCAGTAAAAACGACGATCTTTTGATTGTTTAAAAAAGTGACCTATTCGGTGACCTCTTAAACAAGAGAACAATATAAAGCTTATGGATAGGACTTTTTTGAAAAAATAACAAGTCCCGTCCGGATCGCAACTACAATATCAAGTAGTACAAAAGCTTTAAAACATATGTTTTAAAGCTTTTTTTTGTTTTATGTCGGTTCAAATAGAACTTAAAAAGCACAATCTTCAAGTGACTTATTGGAGTAGGTTTAAGATGGTCACTAAAAATTCAGACAAAACTTGTTCAGTTTAGCACCTTAAGATCCTTATCCATTATTTCGGTAATTTCAGCAACGATTTATTGAAGGTCTTTCATTAATAAAATCACACTTTGTTTTAGTTCAATAGTTTCAAATACCGAAATCTGAAATACCATTATTTTAATTGGTTTTATATTTCGCCATTCTATAATTTCTAGGTGAATCTCCGAATCTTTTTTTGAAGTGCCTGTTGAAGTTGGATAGATTATTAAATCCAGTTCTATTAGCTATGTTTTCAATGTTTTCTTCTGTTTCTAAGATTAATTTCTGTGCTTTTGACAATCTATATTCCAACAGATAATCCGTGAATGAGCGTCTTGTCCTCTGAATAAAAAACCTGGAAAAAGATGTTTCAGTCATATGAACCAAGCTTGATAGTGAAGATATTTTTATAGGCTTATGGTAATTATATTTTACAAATTCGAAGACTTTTAAAAGCCGCATTGATTCAAGTGGATTAAAACCCTCTGTCCCATCTTCCAAAATATTACTTAAATTATCAGACGTAGAAAGAATCTCAAGGATCTGTACTAAAGAATACCATCTCTTAAGTGATTTAAAATATTTCATTTTTCGCATGAGGTCAGAAATTTTTTCCTGCTCGATGCCGGTAATATCAAAAGCTCTTTTGTAGTTCTTAAGAAATGACAAAATAGATTTGAACTCAGGAAGATATATAGAGTCACCAAATGTATCTAGTGAAAAATGAATAACAATAGATTTGGCCTTCAGCTGTTTTTTTCTCTGGTAGTACTTTTCATCACTTTTGTAGGTATGCGGTATATTACTGCCAATAAAACAAAGATTTCCAGGGCCAAAATCTTCAACATGATTGCCGATGTGGCGTTTCCCCGTACTAGAAATTACCAAAACGATCTCAAATTCCGGATGATAATGCCAGGGCGTAGGAAAATAATCATATTCGAAATCTCGATAAACAAATGATTCATCTTCAGATTTGGTGAGATGTTCTAATGCCGGAATAGCAGAAATATTCTTCTTATTTTTCATCTGTACATGACATATAAATACAATATTAAGGTATAATCATATTGCTTGATAGTGAAATTGTAATTTTCTGACATAAAAGTATTAGTTTACAACATAATAATATCAGTCATAAAATTGATATTGATATAATTTTATCAAAGTCAACATTTGAATTATAGTTCTATTCATTTTCTCAATTAAAATTTTAATGAAACGTATCAGTATTTTATTATTGTCAATCAACTTCTTTGTAGCATTTGGTCAGAGTAAGAAAGATATCTTTATCGATGATCTGATGAAAAAGATGACTATCGAAGAAAAAATAGGCCAATTAAATCTTATTTCCCCTCCCGGAGATATCCAGACGGGTGCTGCGGTAAGTTCCGACGCAGAAAATTACATCAAAAAAGGTAAGCTTGGAGCTGTACTCAATATGACAGGTCTCAGCCGAATCGAAGAAACCCAGCACATTGCTGTGGCAGAGTCAAGGCTAGGGATTCCGCTTATTTTTGGATTGGATGTCATTCACGGTTATAAAACTGGTTTTCCTATTCCGTTGGCGCTTTCAGCTTCTTGGAAACCTGAATTGGTACAAAAAGTAGCAACAATCTCAGCGAAAGAAGCAACAGCAGATGGAATCACCTGGACCTATTCACCGATGGCAGATATCGGAAGAGATCCACGCTGGGGTCGTGTAGCCGAAGGTGCGGGTGAAGACCCTTTTCTTGCATCCAGAATTACACAAGCTTTTGTGAGAGGTTATCAGGGAAGCAATCTATCTGATAAAAGCACTTTACTGGCTTGTGTCAAGCACTTTGCACTATATGGCGCATCCGAAGCAGGAAGAGATTATAACACGGTTGATATGAGTCTTCACCGGATGTATAATGATTATTTTCCGCCTTATAAAGCTGCTATTGATGCAGGTGTTGCTACAGTTATGACATCCTTTAATGATATCAATGGTATTCCTTCTACTGCTAACAAATGGCTTCTTACAGATGTCTTGAGAAAACAGTGGGGATTCAATGGATTTGTAGTTACAGATTTTACAGCAATTAAAGAATTAATTGCTCATGGCCTTGGAAATAACCAGCACGTGTCTGCCAGAGCTCTGAAAGCTGGAACAGATATGGATATGGTGGGAGAATATTTTCTCAATACGCTTAAAAAATCATTAGACGAAGGCAAAGTTTCCGAAGAAGATATTAATAAAGCCTGCAGGCGGATATTGGAGATGAAATATAATCTTGGTTTGTTTGATGATCCTTACCGTTATATTGACGAGAAGAGATTGAAAACAGATATTCTCACGCCTGAACATCGTAAAGTTGCAAGAGAAGTTGCAGCGCAGACTTTCGTTTTGATGAAAAATGAAAAGCAAACATTGCCTTTAAAAAAATCAGATAAAATAGCTTTCATAGGACCATTGCTGGATGACAAGGCTAATATGCCCGGAACATGGGCTGTCGCTGTTGATTATAAGGAATCAATAACACTGAAATCAGCGCTGGAAGAACTTCCGGAAAGTGGCAATTATTTATTTGCAAGAGGTGCCAACCTTACAGAAAATTTAAGCCTTGAGAAAAATTCTTATATTGAGTTTACAAAAGAAAATCCGAGACAATCTCCTGAAAAGCTTTTGAAGGAATCCATCGATATTGCTAAAAAAGCTGACAAAATAGTTTTAATATTGGGAGAAGCTTCGGAAATGACGGGCGAATCTTCCAGCAGAACAGATATCAGGTTTCCAATAAATCAGTTGGAGCTGTTGAAAGAACTCAAGAAATTAAGGAAACCTTTAACCGTAATTTTGTTTACAGGCAGACCTTTGGATCTCTCTGAAATGGTGGATTTGCCAGATGCTATTCTTAATGTCTGGTTTCCGGGGACTGAAGCGGGCCACGCCATTGCTGATGTTTTGTTTGGAGCAGTAAATCCTTCCGGAAAATTAACAATGACCTTTCCACGCTCACTTGGCCAGGTTCCGATTTATTACAATCATAAAAATACCGGTCGCCCATTGGAGTTTACAGACCATCGATTTGAAAAATACAAATCCAATTATCTTGATGAAAGAAACGACCCTTTATTTCCTTTTGGATTTGGACTGAGCTATACAAAATTCGAATATGGTTCAATTAATCTTTCAAAAATTCAGATTAAAGGAAATGAAACATTGAAAGCGAGCCTCGTCGTCAAAAACTCAGGAAATTATGATGGTGAAGAAACTGTTCAGCTTTACATCCGGGACAAAGTCGCCAGCATTACAAGGCCGGTAAAGGAACTGAAAGGTTTCAAAACCGTTTTCCTTAAAAAAGGAGAAAGCCAGACTGTAAGTTTTGATATTACGCCGGAACTTCTGAAATTCTACAATGAAGAATTAATTTTCGATTGGGAGGAAGGCGAATTCGATATTATGATAGGAACCAATTCTGATAATGTAACCACAAAAACCGTATTATGGCAAAAATAAAATTTAAAATCATTGTATTTCTTTTGAGCTCGTCATTGTTTTATTCACAAAAACCAAATGAGGCCAATGTTTCTGAAAAAATTCCTGTATCAGGTGTGAAGAAAGGGCTTTCGGATGAAGAGCTGATGGAAACCGTACAGAAACAGACATTCCGATTTTTCTGGCACTATGGACATCCGGTTTCGGGAATGGCAAGAGAGCGTAGCAACACGGTTAAGTGTAATTACTATTGGGATTATATCAATGAAGCTTGGGACGAGCCTAATCTCAGCAAAGGAACTTTCGGACCGGAAGCTATTGCAGTCGGCGGAACAGGCTTTGGGATTATGAGCACGATTGCAGCTGTCGAGCGCAAGTGGATTTCGAGGGAAGCCGGTCTGGACAGGATTATTCAGATCGCTGATTTTCTCACAAAGGCAGACCGATTCCACGGAGCTTTTCCGCATTTTATGGATGGTACTACTGGAAAGACTATTGCATTTGGCAGGTTGGATGACGCTGCAGATTTGGTGGAAACCTCTTACCTGATGATGGGATTTTTATGCGCAAGAGAATATTTCAATCAAAATACCGTCAAAGATCTTTACCTTAAAAAGAGAGTCAACGAAATGTGGGATGCCATCAACTGGAAATGGTTTACCAACAATGAAAAGAAGCTCTACTGGCATTGGTCGCCAACGCAAGGATTTGATATGAATTTCCCAATCTGGGGCTATAATGAAGCACTGATCACTTACATTATGGGTGCGTCCTCCAAATGGCATCCGATTCCGAAAGAAGCTTATGACGGTTCCTGGGCTGGTGCAACAACATTCAAGAACAAGACAAAATATTATGGCTACGAATTGCCGCTTGGAAATTATGAAGAAGATAAAGGTGGTCCGCTTTTCTTTGAACAATACACTTTTCAGGGCATTGACCCGAGAGGACTCAGAGATAGTTTGAATATTGCCTATGAAGTTCAAACGAGAAATCATACGCTAATTAACAGAGCCTATTGCATCGAAAATCCGAAAAAACATGTTGGTTACAGTGAGAGATGCTGGGGATTGACAGCAGGTGATAGTTACAAAGGCTATGTAGCACATAGTCCGGCGACAGATTTGGGTGTGATACAGCCTACAGCAGCCATTTCCTCAATGCCTTTTACGCCAAAGGAAAGTATGCAGGCAATGCGTTATTTCTACGAAGAACTAGGCGATAAAATCTGGGGAGAATATGGCTTTCACGATGGTTTCCACCTTGGTAAGAACTGGTCTTCCAATACTTATATCGCTATTGACCAAGGGCCGATTATCGTGATGATAGAAAACTACAGAACCGGGCTTTTTTGGAAATTGTTTATGAACATCCCGGAAATTCAGAATGGACTTAAACGTCTCGGTTTTACCTCAAAAAGTCCGATCATCAAAAAATAGAAACCTTAATCTATACATAATTATGGAAAGCTTCATTTTAAATAAAAATCAGATAGAGCAATATCACAGAGATGGATTTATTATCGTCAATCAATTTCTGAATTTTGAAGAGACAGAGAAACTACATCACATTGCAGTCAATGATGACGTGATGCGAAAAAATGCCTTTGACCTCAATGACCAGACTGGAAAGAAAACAAAGCTCAGTCTTTGGTACACACCAGCAAATGATACTTATGGACTTCTGACAAAATCGGAGAGAATGATTAACAATGTCAATGCGCTTCTGGATGGCGATGCGCCTGTCTGTCATTTTCACTCAAAATTGATGCAGAAAGAACCAAGAGTTGGCGGTGCGTGGGAATGGCATCAGGATTATGGCTACTGGTACAAAAATGAATTCCTGTTTCCCGACCAGATGATGTCCGTGATGGTTGCCATTACCGATGCCAATAGAGAAAACGGTTGCCTGCAGGTGATTAAAGGAACTCACAAAATGGGCAGAATA
Organism: Chryseobacterium sp. TB1-D10; assembly: GCF_059803555.1. Lineage (NCBI taxonomy): Bacteria > Pseudomonadati > Bacteroidota > Flavobacteriia > Flavobacteriales > Weeksellaceae > Chryseobacterium > Chryseobacterium sp. TB1-D10. The sequence goes on from NZ_JAPFHB010000005.1 coordinate 106,161, forward strand.
GAGCACGGTTTCTCTGGTGAGCAGGTTGGTGCTTCTCAGCATTATGTTGATTTGGCTCTTAAAACAATGGAGCATATCTATGTAGAGCTAAAAGCGGGAGATGCCTTATTTTTTCATTCCAATTTATTGCACCGCTCAGAAGCCAACACATCAGAATTCCCAAGATGGAGCTTGATTTCCTGCTACAACCGTGCTTCCAATTTTCCCTATAATGAGCCTAATCTCAGTTGCATCAAACCGATAGAAACAGTTCCGGATGATGCGATGATGAATTGGAAAACGGAAGGTCTATCAGAAAACACAGATTTTCTCTCGAAGGATAAGGACGAAGCATTGAAATAATGAAGATAAAAGTCCTTGCTACACAATGGGGAAGCGAATCCTGGCGAGCGAAAACATTTTTAGATTTTGTAAGATCTAATGATTATGACGGTGTTGAAATCAATATGCCTCAAAATTCCCAGTATATTTCCGAATTCTCGAAAGAACTGGAAATCATAAAGAGTGAAAAAGAGTTTTCTTTTGTTGGTCAGGTAGTTTTGGATTACAAAGATGAAGGTTTTAAGCAACATTTGAAAAGCTATAAAAAAAGATTGGAACAGGTTATATCTCTGAAGCCGGATTTTATCAATGCACAGACTGGTGCCGATTTTTTCAGTTTCGATGAGAATTGTGCGTTTATAGACTGTGCAGATAACCTTGCCAATGAAAACGGAATCCGTATTCTGCACGAAACACATCGGGGCAAGTTTTCATTCCATAGTCTCGGGACATTGGATTATCTGGAAAAATATCCTGAGATGGAACTGACAGCGGATTTGTCTCATTGGTGCAATGTTTCAGAAAGTTTATTAATTGGTCAAGATTTCATTTTGGAGAAAATATTTCCAAGAGTTAGACACGTACACGCGAGAATCGGTTTTCCTCAGGCGCCACAGGTCAACCACTTTATGGCGCCGGAATGGGATAGCACCAGACAAAAATTCTTAAACTGGTGGAAACAAATCATTGAAGCGAATGGTAATCAATCAAGTTTTACATTTCTTACAGAGTTTGGTCCAGAGCCTTATTTGCCAAGTCTTCCATTCAGTAATGTTCCGGTCGCCAATCAATGGGAGCTGAATCTGGCGATGAAAGATTTAATCAAAACAACTTTCAATTAAAAAATGTTTAAAAACAAATAATCATTATCTTTTATGAATTCTTTTAAACTCAAATTGCTTTTTTTCAGTATCGTAATTGGTCAGCTATTTTCCGCACAAGAATCTGTTGGGGAAATTGTACAATATCATAAGACCGCTCACGGGCTGGAAGGTAATACAGCAAAGCATTTTTTCAAAGTATCCGTTTATAATCACAATACTTTCAGAATCCAGGTTTCAAAAGGTAAAAATATTGAGGATTTTTCTTTTGCTTTGGTTGATGAAAAAATTCCTGATTTTTCCGATTTCAAAATTTTGGATTACGGAAATTCCATATCAGTTTCCACAAAAGAGATTACAGCGGAAATCCAGAAAAAACCTTATTTCAAAATAACCTATAAAAACGCCAAAGGCGAAGTAATCAATGAAGATTTGGATGGAAAAGCTTTGGGGACAACATTTCAGGGAGACAAAGTAACGGTTTACAAGAAGCATTTTGGAGAACGCTTTGTTGGTATGGGCGAATCATTGGGAAATCTTGACAGAAACAAAACCATTGTGACCACCTGGAACACGGATTTTTACAAATATGATGATCCCAGGATTCCAATGTATATCAGCGTTCCTTTTTACATCGGAATTCTGAAGGATAAGATATATGGGATTTATTATGACAACAGCTTTAAGGGCACTTTCAACTTTGGAGCATCCAATAAACGTTTTATGTCCGTCAGTTTCGATGGCGGAGATATGGATTATTTCTTCATTCACAATAATTCCGTTGCCGGAGTCATAGAAAATTATACCTCGATTACAGGAAGAATGCCGCTTCCGCCAAAATGGAGTATTGGTTACCAGCAATCCAGATGCAACTATTATAATGAAGACCAGGTAAATTTTATTGCCAACACTTTTCGAAAGAAAAAAATTCCTTTAGACGGCATTGTTCTGGATGCGGATTATCTTGTGGAATATGAACCCTTCCGCATCGATACCAAAAAGTTTCCGGATATGAAAAAAATGGCCTCAGAACTTAAAAGCAAAGGCATCGAACTGACCGCTTCCGTAAATCCTGGTATCAAAATAGACCCGACTTACGATGCTTATAATGATGGAATCAATAATGATATTTTTCTGAAATATCAGGACGGCGAAAAATACATTACTGATATTTATCCGAATACAAACTATTTTCCAGATTTTACCTATCCAAAAGCCAGACAGTGGTGGGCAGACCAGATGAAGATTTATCAGGATGTCGGTATTAATGGTTATTGGAACGATATGAATGAGCCAGCTATTGATGGCCAGATGATGCCGGACAATGTAGTTTTTGACTATAACGGAAGAAAATCCAATACCGCAGAATCTCATAATCTTTATGGTTTTCTGATGGCGCGTTCTTCTTTTGAATCATTCAAAAAATATGGCGGAAATAAAAGACCTTTTGTAATGACACGTTCCGCTTTTGCCGGTGTACAAAGGTATGCCACAGTTTGGAGCGGAGACAATCAGGCCAAGGATGAGCATATTCTCCTGGGTGTTTTGCTGAATAACCAAATGAGCCTTTCGGGAATTCCTTTTGTTGGACCGGATTTGGGTGGCTACATTGGCGATGGTAATAAAGAATTATACAGACGTTGGGTAGAAGTGGGTGTTTTTTCGCCTTATCTCAGAAATCACAGAGAGCAGTTTGCCGCCGCCAATGAACCCTGGAGCTATGGAGAAGACAATGAACTGATTTCACAGTCTTATATTGGTTTCAGATATCAGATGATGCCATATCTGTATTCAAAATTTTATGAAACCTCAAAGAACGGAATGCCGATTTCCAAAGCCTTATGTGTAGATTATCCTTTGGATTCCAAGATTTATGATGTCAATTATCAGCATCAGTTCTTCTTCGGAGATGCGTTTCTGATTGCGCCCGTGATGGGAAAAGATAAACAGAAGAAAGTTTACTTTCCGGAAGGCAAATTCTATAATATTTTTACTGATGAAAAAATCGAAGGCAATCAGGAAAAGCTGATAGAGCTTGACCCGTATCACCTGCCTATTTTTGTAAAAGAATCATCTATAATTCCCTTGCAGAATGTGACACAATCTACCAAGGAAAAACCAAATGATACTTTACAGCTGCATATCTACAATGGTGGTAAAATCAATACTTTTTCATATTACGAAGATGACGGCGAAACGCTAAATTATGAAAAAGGTGACTTTTATAAAAGGAATATAGAATTTGATCCTCAAAAAAGAAGTATCCGATTTTTCAAAGCAGAAAGTAAGTTTAGCTCAAATTTCAAAAAAATAAAAATTATACTGCACGGTTTCAATGGCATTTCTTCTGGTTTGAATGCTAAAAAAGAACAATGTAAACTTTTTGATCCCTTAGCTAATCTGGATCTGATTTTTTATGATGCTGCAGCGCTAAAAAATATGAGAAAACAAAATGAAATAAGAGATTCACAAGTTCTTTTTATCGATAATAAAGACGAAGAAATTATAATTAATTACTAGTTATGATAAAAATGAAGTTTACACATATATTCTATTGATGTTAATAGCAGTGTAAGAATGATTTCCAGTAAAATTACATTTGATCAATATATTTTTGATTTATCATTTATCAAACCGTCTTGTGTTTAAATTGAGAATAATGAAAAAATAAAATATAATTTTTTGTTTTGATTTCTGTATAATGATTTATTATTTTATTTAAGTCTTAAAAATGGCTTAATTTTTGAAAATATGTGAGTATTTTTGAAAAAGTAAAATATAATCAGTTACAGATCATTTATAAATCATGATATTAATCGTTGATGATAATCAGAACAATATTTATTCATTAAAAAAACTACTGGAGTCCAAAGATTTTCAAGTAGATACGGCGGATTCAGGTGAGGAAGCTTTGGGAAAAGCACTGAAGAATAATTATGCCCTCATCATCCTGGATGTACAGATGCCAGGAATGGACGGTTTCGAAGTGGCTGAAACCTTCGCCGGTTATAGCAAAACCAAAGATATTCCTATCATTTTTTTATCAGCCGTCAATACAGACAAGCAATTTATCACCCGAGGTTATGCTTCCGGCGGGATAGATTATGTCACAAAACCAATAGATCCGGATATTCTTTTGCTCAAGGTCAAAACTTTTTACAATCTGCAGGAGAATAATCTGGCGATGAAAAAAAGCCAGCAAAGTCTGGAACTGGAAGTACAGGGAAGGAGAGAAGCTCAGGTCACGATGAGATCTGAAATAGATCATTTTCATCTCATGCTGGAAGCTTTGCCACAGATCGCATTTACTCTGGATGCGGCTGGCGCAGTAACTTTTGTGAATAGTAAATGGTACGAATATTCGGCTTCTGAAAAAGTTTTTCCGGAAACACATGCCGATGATCAAAGTATTCTTCTGGAATTTGAACGTTGCCGAAAGAAAAAGAAAGCACTTGAATTAGAGATTCGAATCAGGAATAGAGAAACTGGAGATTTTAGATTTCATTTGCTGAGAATGTCTCCTGTTTTTGATGGGAAATCTATTAAAAACTGGGTAGGAACTTTTACAGATATAGACGACCAGAAAAAGGTAGAAAAGGAAAAAGATGAATTCTTGAGTATTGCCAGCCACGAGCTCAAAACTCCTTTGACAAGTATCAAAGCTTATATGCAGCTTCTGGAACGTAAACTGAAAATCAATGAAGAAAATTCGGAAGCCACTTATGTAAAAAAGGCTTTATCTCAAGTTGAAAAGCTGAATAGCCTGATTACCGATTTATTGGATGTTTCCAAAATTGAAAATGGAAAGCTGAAGATCAATAAAAAAAGAAACAACTTGGATCACGTTATTAGCAACGCTATTGATACAATTATTCAAACACACGATGATAAGGTGAAAATCACACGTCACGGTTTAATTCCAGATATTCTTATTCCGTTTGATGAGATTAGAATAGAGCAGGTTTTGATTAATTTCCTGACCAATGCCATCAAATATTCCCCGGAAAATAACCAGGTCATCGTCACAACTTTTGTAGATGAAAATGAAGTGCGGGTAAGCGTAACAGACTTTGGAATTGGTATTCCCGATTTCAAGCAGGATGCGGTTTTCAAAAAATTCTACCGGGTAGAGGAGTCATCCTTGCAATTCCAGGGAATGGGAATCGGGTTGTACATCTGTTCAGAAATCATCAGCCAGCACGATGGGACAATTGGTTTATCAAGCGTGGTAGGAGAAGGTTCTACATTTTATTTCACATTACCTTTAAATTAATTTTATGCCGAAAAAAGTTATCAGAAGTCTACAATTCGGGATTGGATTTTCTTTAATAATACTAATTTCGAGTTCCATCGCATCTTACTGGAGCATCCAAAAACAGATGGAAAACCGCGAGAATGTTTCCAAAAGCAGAAAATCTATGACTGCCGTAAAAGATGTCTTAATTGCTCTTTTGGATGCAGAAACTGGAAATAGAGGATTTCAACTGACGGGGCGAGAGAATTTTCTCGAACCTTATAATCGCAGCATTAAAGAATATTCCAGGGCAATACAATTAGCCAAATCTTTTGATATTGATAACGAAGCGCAACTTGAACGCTTGAAAAGCCTTGAGCAGAATGTTGACGGCAATATGAGTAACATAAAACAGTTCGTCCAAAACAAGCGCAACGGAATTACAATGACCCAGGATCAGATGATGCTGAGCAAAGTCTATATGGACAAATGCAGGATTCTGGTTCACAATTTTGTACAGTTTGAAGAGGCTCAACTGGCAACAAAAAACAAAGATCTGGATAGATCTTCCAATACAACAGTTTTATTCATTATATTTTCTGCATTGGCCGCCATTGCCGTTACCGTATTTTTCTATATCAAGCTCAGAAATGATTTGCTGAGAAGAGATAAACTTGAAAAAGAACTGAAAGCTAAAGATCTGGAAATTTCCAAACGTGTAAGTGTGATTCAGCAGGTGGCGAACAGAGTTTCCAACGGTGATTACAGCCAAAGACTGGTAGATAACTTTGACGGTGATCTTGGAGATTTGGTAGAATCACTAAATCACATGACGGATTCCCTGAAAGAATCATTCGATAAGATAAATAAGAGCGACTGGCATCAGAAAGGTTTGGCTTTGCTCAATGAATCGTTGGTCGGAAACAAATCTGTAAGTCAGGTAACAATAGACTCTTTAAATCAATTAATCGAGTACGGAAATTGCACAAACGGTGCTATTTATTTAGTTGATGATGCCAAACTCAAGCTTACCACAGCATTCGGATTAGAAAATTCGATGAGGCAATCATTCGCCCTTGGAGAGGGAATGGTTGGACAGGTTTTTATTCAGAAAACACCCAAGGTCTATAATGACCTTAATGAAAATGATTTTGCAATTTCGTTCGCAAGTGGCAAAGTAAAAATTAATGCTATAGTACTGATTCCGATATTATTGCATAAAGAAAGTATTGGCGTCGTAGAATTGAGTTCCGCATCGAATTTCAATGAGCAGCAGATCGATTATTTTGTAGAGAGTTGCAAAAATATTGCAATGGCTCTGAGTGCTGCAAAAGGCAGAGAACAGGAACAGCGATTGCTAGAGGAAACTCAGGCACAATCTGAAGAATTACAAGTTCAACATTCTGAATTGGAAAACCTGAACACAGAACTGGAAGCACAGACCCAAAAACTTCAGGCTTCCGAAGAGGAGCTGAAAGTACAGCAGGAAGAACTGATGCAGACCAATACAGAATTAGAAGAGCGTTCAAAACTACTGGAAGAGAAAAATCATCTGATAGCAGAGCGAAACAACGAAATTCAGAAAAAAGCGGAAGAGTTAGAATTAAGCACAAAATATAAATCTGAGTTTCTTGCCAATATGTCACACGAATTGAGAACACCTTTGAACTCAATTTTGCTTTTGTCAAGATTAATGGCAGAAAATTCTGATAATAATCTAAATGAAGACCAGATAGAATCCGCCAAAGTAATCCAAAGTTCCGGAACTAGCCTTTTGACATTAATAGACGAAATATTAGATCTTGCCAAAATAGAATCGGGGAAAATGTCTCTGGAATATCAGGAAGTTTTCTTGGAAGATGTTGTGAAGGATCTAAAAAACCTGATGACACCTATTGCTACAAACAAGCGAATAGAATTCAATATCAATGTCGAGGATAATCTGGAAATCATTGAAACAGACCGTCTGCGTCTGGATCAGGTGATGAGGAATCTGTTGTCCAACGCTATCAAATTCACAAAAGAAGGAAGCGTGGATTTGAATATAAAACAAGATCCTAAGAATCAGAATTATATTATTTTCTCTGTAAAAGATACAGGAATAGGAATTCCAGTTGAGAAGCAGAAGGTGATCTTCGAAGCTTTCCAGCAAGCAGATGGCTCTACGCAGAGAAAGTTTGGCGGCACAGGGCTGGGACTATCCATCAGCCGTGAAATTGCCAAATTGTTGGGAGGAGAGTTGGTTGTGGAAAGTAAAGTAAATGAAGGTAGCGAATTCAGCCTCATTATTCCAAAAGATGAAGAATCTAAAGCTGACAAAATTGAAAGAAATCTGATATTGGACGATGTTCTTTTGCAAGAGGCAGAGGAAAACAAAAGCATCATAGACTATAATGAATATGGTATTTCAACAGCCATCAATGTTTTGGAAATTCCGGAAGATGTAGCGGATGACCGTGACAATATTACGGAAGATGATAAAGTCATTCTGATTGTAGAAGATGATACCAATTTTGCGGTTGCATTATTGAAATATGCCCGTCTTCAAAATTACAAAGGTATCGTTGCAGTCAGAGGAGACCACGCCATTTCTGCAGCTTTAAAATATCGTCCCGCAGCTATTCTTCTGGATGTCCAGCTTCCTGTTAAAGATGGATGGCAGGTTATGGATGAGTTGAAAGCGAACCCTCAGACAAAACCAATCCCTGTTCACATGATGTCCTCTCTGCACGTGAGACAGCAGAGTCTGATGAAAGGAGCAATAGATTTCATTAATAAACCTGTTGCAATGGAGCAGATGACGCAGGTTTTCAAAAAAATCGAGGAAGCGCTGAAAAGATCGCCTCAAAAGGTGCTGATTGTAGAGGAAAATGCTAAACATGCCAGTGCATTGTCATATTTCTTGAGCAATTTTAATATCTCACTTTCCATAGAAGATAATGTGGAAGACAGTGTGAAAGCCCTCACATCAGACAAAACGGATTGTGTGATTCTGGACATTGGACCGGATAGAAGAAATGGCTATAAAATCATAGAATCAATAAAAACCTATGAAGGACTGGAAAATTTGCCGATTATCATTTTTACAGAAAGGAATCTATCCAAATCCGAGGAGCTGAAAATAAAACAATATGCAGATTCTATCGTTGTGAAAACGGCACACTCTTACCAGAGAATTCTGGATGAGGTTGGTTTGTTTTTGCATTTGGTTGAAGAAAAAAACAGCTCTGTAGAAATCATCAGAAACAAAACTTTAGGTTCATTGACAGAGGTATTGAGCGGTAAAAAAATACTCGTAACTGATGACGATGTTAGAAATATTTTCTCACTTTCAAAAGCTTTGGAAAAATACAAAGTAGAAGTGGTATTGGCGATGGATGGCAAACAAGCTTTGGAACAAATTAAACAAAATCCTGATATCGATGTAGTTCTTATGGATATGATGATGCCGGAGATGGATGGCTACGAAACCATTCAGGAGATCAGGAAGATGCCTTCATATAAAAAGTTACCTATCATTGCAGTTACCGCAAAATCTATGATCGGTGATCGGGACAAATGTCTGCAGGCTGGTGCATCAGATTACATCACAAAACCTGTAGATATAGATCAATTGCTATCTTTGCTGCGTGTCTGGCTATATGAAAACTAATAACTGTTTAAATTTTTTATGAGTAAAAAGATTTTAATTGTGGATGATGATCCTAATAATATTTTTGCCCTGAGATTGACCCTGAAAGCCCGTAAATACCAACTCGAAAGTTGTATGATGGCAGATGAAGCAATCCGGATTTTAAAAGAAGATAAAGATTTCTGCGTTGTATTAATGGATATGATGATGCCGGAAATAGATGGATATGAGGCCATCAAAATTATAAGAAATACACCTGAAATAAGCAAAACGCCAATCATTGCTGTCACTGCACAAGCGATGGATGAAGACCGTCAAAAGTGTCTGGAAGCAGGCGCTCAAGATTATATTAAAAAACCAATAGACGTAGATCTATTAATAAATGCTATAGAAAAACACTGCTAATGCTGGAACCAAGTATCGTAAAAGATAACGAAATAGAACATCTGATAAAAGATATCTATGAATCTTACGGTTATGATTTTTCTCTGTACAGCCGCGCATCCTTTACCAGAAGGATCAATAGGATATGCATGATAGACAGATTTGCCAGCTATGCAGAGTTGCGTTATCAGGTTCTGAATGATCCGGATTATTTCAAACATTTTATAGAAGAAATTACGGTAAACGTAACAGAAATGTTCCGTGATCCGCTATTCTTCAAATCACTTCGGGAGAAAATTTTGCCGCAATTGGGAACTTTCCCACTCATTAGAATTTGGGTTGCGGGCTGTTCCACTGGCGAGGAGGCGTACTCCATTGCTATTTTGCTGAAAGAAGCAGGACTTTATCATAAGTGTCTTATTTATGGCACAGACATTAATCCATCTGTTTTAGAAACTGCCCGTGCAGGAGTGTTTCCGATGCATCAGATGAAAACTTACTCCGAAAACTATATGCTTTCCGGCGGTAAAAAAGATTTTTCGCAGTACTATACAGCCAATTATGACAGTGCAAAATTTGATAGAAGTTTACAGGAAAAATTAATTTTATCGACTCATAATTTGGTTTCTGACAGTTCATTCAACAGTTTTCAGTTGGTTATTTGCCGTAATGTTTTGATTTATTTTGATAAAGAATTGCAAGAACGGGTTTTCGGGCTTTTTGATGCTAGCCTGGAAAATCTGGGATATTTGGCTTTAGGTTCAAAAGAAACCCTGAGGTTTTCTAATTTAGGGAAGTTTTACCATCAGATTGATGATCAGAAGATCTGGAAAAAAGTAGATCATAATTAATCGATGGAAACACACGGTGGCAAAACAGAATTGGTAGTCATAGGAGGCTCTGCAGGAAGTTTGCAGGTCATTCTGGAAACTGTGAAAAATCTGAATGTTGATTTGAGTTTTCCTATTGTTTTGGTAGTTCACCGCAAGGCACAGGCAGAAAGTATCCTTCCAAAGCTGTTGCAGCAATTTTCTGATAATGAAGTCATTGAAATTGAAGATAAAACAGAAGTGAAAAACAGCAAAATTTACATCGTCCCTTCTGATTATCATCTGTTGTTCGAAAATAAAAATATATTCTCGCTGGATGGTTCAGAAAAAATGAATTATTCGCGGCCGTCCATTGATGTTACTTTCAGATCAGCGTCGGAAATTTTCAGGCAGAGTACCGTTGGTGTGCTTTTATCGGGAGCAAATTCTGATGGAGTAGAAGGTTTGAAATATATTAAAAAAAACGAAGGCAAAATTTGGATTCAGGATCCGGAAAGTGCTGATGTGGACTATATGCCGAGACAGGCAATCCAAAATGTAGAATATGATCTTATTGTCAAACCAAATAATTTGGCAAATTATATTAATCAATTAAAATAACTAACTATATATACTAATGAATAAGATTTTAATTTTTGACGACGATGCAAGTATTCTTGAGGTCATCACTATCATTTTTGAAGAAAATGGCTATACAGTAGAGATCTCTGAAACTTCGCACGACATCATAGAAAAAGTGTCAAAATTCCGTCCGGATGTTATTTTGATGGACAACTGGATCCCGAATATCGGCGGTGTAGAAGCTACAAAACTTCTGAAAAGTCATGAAGAATTCAAAAATATCCCAGTCATTTATGTGACAGCAAATAATGATATTGCAATGTTAGCCGAAAGCGCTCAGGCTGATGACTATGTTGCAAAACCTTTCAATCTGGAAGATCTGGAAGAGAAAGTAGCGCATTATATGAATTTGAAATAAATTTTGCGTCGTTAACTTCTACAACGTATAACAAAAAACTCTTCCTATCTGGGAAGAGTTTTTTTAGTTTTAATTTATGAATGAAAATCCGGATTGATCTTCAGATCATTCAGGTCGAGTTGGAGCTCAGCCTTCCTGATTTCCTCATCTTCATAATATTTTTCTTTTCTCATTTGGAAGATTTCGACTCGTTGTTTGTCATAGATTTCCTTTAGAATCTCCTCGAAGTTATCTATCTCTTGTGACGTACAATTGTTACATTCCATCAGATCCAATTGATTTTCGGTGTTTTCAGTTTCCAATGAGATTTGCTTCTGATAATTTTTGAGAAGATTGCTTTTTTGCAAAACATCACTGTAGTTATTATTAATGTGGCTCAGAGCCAATCTGTTGAGTCTTAGTTGTATCTGCGCTTCCTGCTGCTCTTGTGGCAAAACAACATCCATTGCCGGCATATCAAGTTTTTTTACAATCCAGGGCAAAGACAAACCCTGAACTACCAAGGTTATAAAAATTACAATGAAAGTAATAAGCAAAATCAAATTTCGATGAGGGAAGGGCGAACCATCCGGCATCAGAAAGGGAATCGAAAGTGCTGTTGCCAAGGAAACCACACCACGCATTCCTGCCCAGCCTATCACCAGTGGTCCTTTCCATCCGGGATTTTGTTCTCTTCTCACAGATTTGAAAAGCCATCTTGGGACAAATGCCGCAGGATAAATCCACAAAAACCGAATAGCAATAGCCACAATACTGATTATTATACCATACTTAATTCCTTGAATCAACGATGCTTCTTCCAATCCATGGATGATGGAAGGAAGTGATAATCCAATTAAGATAAAAACCATCGCATTCATCACGAAAATCACAGTTGTCCAAACGCCCAGCATATTAAGTCTTGTGTTTCCGTTTTTAAAGATTTCGTGAGATCTGTATGAGATGAAAAGTCCGCCAGTAACAACCGCCATTACACCGGAGAAGTGAAATTGTTCTGCTCCCAGGTAAAGAATGTAAGGTGTCATTATCGTCAATGCCGCATCCATTGCAGAGGTAGTTGGCAGGAAACGATGAATCAGGTACATAATTCCGCCGCCCACAAGTCCGAACACGATTCCCATTCCGGCCACTAAAAAGAATTGTCCAACAGCTTCGTGCATAGAGAAACTGCCTGTCAGAATTGCAGCTAAAGCAAATCTAAAAACAATCAGGGATGAAGCATCATTAACCAAACTTTCGCCTTCCAGAATACTCACGATTCTTTTCGGAACCGGTAATCCTTTCAGAACGGTAGTTGCTGCAACAGCATCAGGCGGCGAAATAATCCCACCTAAAAGAAATCCCAGTGCTAAAGTAAAACCGGGAATCATAGCCTGAGAAAGATATGCGATGATAACCGACGTTGCGAAAACCAACCCGAAAGCCAATAGAGCAATTGGTCTTTTCCATTTCCAGAAGTCATTCCAGGAAGTGTACCAGGCGGCTTCGTATAATAATGGCGGAAGGAATATCAGAAAGACCAATTCCGGGTCCAGTTCTATTTCCGGAATTCCGGGAAGTAAACTGATCGCTAATCCTGCAATAACTAAAAATATAGGGTAAGCAATCTTCATTTTCCGGGCCACCATGACCATCATAAAAACTGAAAACAATAAGGCTAAAATCAATAATAGATTGTGATGCATTTGTGAAAGAATTGGTTGGATTGAGTTGTAAAAATATCACTCTCTCTATTAAAATCCTATATATGCAATCAATTAATTTAAAATCCCAATTGTTTGGTTTTGATTCTATAATTAAAACTTTAATTATAAGCCACTTATATATGTACTTTGAATTATATATCTTAGATTTATTTTTTCAAAATTTATATTAAGAAATTGTAACATAGTCGGCTTTATAACTACAAATAAAACAAATATTATTATCAAAAAATGAAAAAGATCTCACTTACGGCATTAATGTTGGCTTCTTTGGTAAGCACCGTTTCTGCCCAGTCCAAGCAAAACGCATTGGAATTGACTTATATGGACACCTCTGTTCGTCCTCAGGATGATTTTTATAACTATGTCAACGGAACGTGGATGAAGACTGCCAAGATTCCGGCAGACAAACCAAGCTGGGGATCTTTCACACAGTTGAGAGAGACGACGGATATGAATTCATTAGGACTTTTGGACAATATCCTGAAGGAAAAATTTGAAAACGGTTCCGAAGGACAGAAGATCCAGGCGCTCTACCAGACTTACATGGATATGAACAAGCGTAATGCAGATGGTCTTAATCCAATCAAAGGAGATCTTGCTAAAATTGATGGAATCAAAAATCTTGCTGATCTTCAAAAATATCTGATTGATGCCACTAAGAGAGGCGACAACTCATTCTACGAGTGGGGTGTGGATGGTGATCTTAAAGATTCTAAGATGAACGCTGTTTATCTTGGCGATGCGTCTTTGGGGCTTGGAAGAGATTATTACCAGAAAGATTCTCCGAAGAATACAGAAACCATCGAGGAATACAAAAAATATGTAGCGCAGGTTCTTGCTGAGATCGGATACAAAAACTCTGCTGTTGTTGCAGGACAAATTGTAGATTTCGAAAAGAAAATCGCTAAAACATTGCTGACGAATGAGCAGATCCGTGACGCTACTCTTCAATATAATCCTAAGACTTTACCTGAACTTAAAACCTTAGTTAAGAACATCGATCTTCCAAAATATCTGGCTGAAGTTGGTGTGAAAACCGATAAAGTAATCATAGGAGAATTGGGGTATTACAAAAACCTTGATACTTTTTTAAATGAGAAGAATATTCCTTTGATCAAAGATTATCTTAAATTCAATTTGGTTTCAGGAAGCGCAGGTTATCTTAACCAAAAGTTGGATACAATGAGATTTGATTTCTACAGCAAATATCTTCAGGGGCAGCAGGAGCAGAGAGCGATGAACAAAAGAGCGCTTGGTTTAATCAATGGCGTTGTAGGAGAAGCTTTTGGGAAGGTGTATGTTGAGAAATATTTCACACCAGAAGCTAAGGCGCAGATGTTGACTTACGTGGATTATCTTAAGAAAAGTTTCGCTGTTCATATCAACGGACTGACCTGGATGTCGTCTGTAACAAAGGCGAAAGCATTAGAAAAATTAAATAAATTCACAGTTAAGATCGCTTATCCTGACACATGGAAAGATTACTCCAAGTTGACTTTGAAGTCTGAAAAAGATGGAGGAACACTTTATGCAAATCTTCAAAACGTTTCCAGCTGGCATTATGCTAAAGAATTAGAAAAAGTAGGAAAGCCGGTTGATAAAAAAGAATGGGGGATGTCTCCACAGACTGTGAACGCTTATTACAACCCGGTAAACAACGAGATCGTTTTCCCTGCAGCGATTCTTCAGCCGCCTTTCTTCAATCCTGCGGCAGATGCTGCGGTTAACTTTGGAGGAATCGGAGCGGTTATTGGCCACGAGATGACACACGGTTTTGATGACAGTGGTGCGCAGTTCGACGGCGATGGTAACCTGAAAGACTGGTGGACTGCCGAAGACAAAGCGAACTTCGAGAAGGCAACGAAAAGTTTAGCTGCCCAGTACGATACTTATTCTCCGGTAAAAGATATCCACGTGAACGGAACATTCACCAACGGAGAAAATATTGCCGATCTTGGTGGTGTTAATATCGCTTATGACGCCTTGCAAATGTATCTGAAAGACAAAGGAACACCTGGCAAAATAGATGGTTATACGCCGGATCAGAGATTCTTCCTAAGCTGGGCAACCGTTTGGAGAACACTTTCTACTGAGAAGTTTATGACCAATCAGGTGAAGACAGATCCACACTCTCCGGGACTTTACAGAAGTTTTGGACCATTGGTAAACACCGAAGCTTTCTACAAGGCATTTGATGTGAAGCAAGGCGACAAGCTTTACAAAAAACCGGAAGAAAGAGTAAAAATCTGGTAAGATCAGCATTACAATAAAATGACAAAGTCCCGTGAATTTCGCGGGACTTTTTTGTTTAAAATAAATCATCCAATGCCCATTGATACCGCTTTCATAAATATTTAATCCTATAAGATTAATGATGACTTTAGACTTTGGAAAAACAGTCCTCTAAAAGTAACATCTAATTTGTCTGCATCGGTTACACAATTTGTCCGCACAAATTAATTAATCTATCCGCATAAGTTGATTGATTTGTCTGCACAAATTGACAAGTTTGTCCGCACAAATTTAATGATGTCTGTGCAGTGTCTATAAAATGCGACCGCCCCGATGAATTATCACTGGGGCGGTTTTGCTAAAAAGCTTTTCTATTGTTGGTATCAGTGTCTATTTTCTATACTTCTCGTACTTTACATTTCTGAGCATATCCTGAAGGTCTTGTCCCGGGCGGAAATTGATTTTGCTGTTTTTGATCACAGAAGTATTTACTTTTTCGGCTGTCTCTACGCCCTCACTGGATAGGGTAATGCGAAAGGTTCCGAAGTCGCCCAGCTTTACAATCTCGCCATCATTCAGGTGACGTGCTATTGATTTGATGAGATCATTCAAAACGGCTAATACATCTGTGTCGGAAACTGTGGTAGAGCCGCCGGCTATTTCTTTGGCAATAGCTCGTAGATTAATTTCCCCGTCTGCTTTGGCAATTGCATAAAATTTAGGTGTTGCGTTTTTGTCTAGTGGATTCTTACGCTCTACGACGTTGTACTTTACTGGCATAATGATTTGTGTTTTTTAATTATTAATTAAACAAATTGTGAGTTACTAAATTAATTTTTTTTCTGATATAATTGCCTGTGTGGTTAATTTAATTTAAATAAAGACCAAATTTGTGGTATTTGCATAGATAAATACTTTATTGTGAAGTAATTTGTACTAATAGTGTGTTATTCTTAAATTTTTATTCGATTTTTAAAACAAAAATGCCCACTCGATTGAGTGGGCTTCTGTATTGATTATAATTCTAAAGAGTTAGTCTTTTGTAAACTTACTAGTATCTACATTTCTTCGATTATAGACTTTTATTAAATAATTGCCTTTCGGTAATTCCTGAACACTTATTTTTTTGGAATAACCAGTTTTTAATAGTTTACCTGATGTATCAAAAATTTCAACACGTTGTATATCTTCATCTGTCTGGATGTTGATATCATCTTTTGAAGGGTTAGGATATAATTTTAAACTGCTGGTTTTTATAACTGCATCAGGTGATTTTCCTTTTTTACCTCCTGATGGATTGTATGACTTATTAAAATTTGAACAGGTATCTGTATTTTCAGCATATAATAGATGGCTTTTTCCTGTACCTGGTTTCAGTAAAGTATTTACATCTAAGGTTATTGCTTTCTTAGCTCTGAAAACAATATCAGAATTTTCAACAAACCCTTCATTTTTTAGCCTAATATATTCAGGGGAGTTAAGTAATTCGAAATGCCATCTGTTAAATGTTCTGTTCTCCAGCAATACTTCGCCTCCGTTGTCTGAATTCATTTGCCAGGCAGCCTTAGTAGCTTTACCTGCGTCTATTCTTCCTGCACCCATCTTTCCTAGATATGGAGAATTTTCTGGTATTAATTCCAAATCTGCGGAAGTAAGTTTGAGTAATGATTCTACTTCGTCCGGATTTAAACAATTATTAGCCGCAAATAATAGAGCTACCACACCAGAAACCTGTGGTGCGGATATGGAAGTTCCCCAAGCTCCACTGTATGAACTATCTGAATCTGCATTTGCTCCTAAGATATTAAAACCTGCTGCAAATAAATCAACTTTATCATTCAATTGATGAGTAGAAGTTGGATCACCAATTCCTTGTTCTACACGATCGCGCCATAACATTGGTATATTGTTATATGTATATCCTACATCTAAATGGCCGACAGAGGAGACGCTAATGACGTGATCAAAACTTGCAGGATATACGTATTCAAGATAACTGCTGCAAGGTCGTGTTCCATTCCCGGCTGATGCTACTATCACAGTTCCATTGTTATGTATCTCATCCATTATCAATTGTACAGTTTGCGAAGGTGAATTACAATATCCCCAACTTGCATTAACTACTCGAGCTCCATTTTGTGATAACTCTAAAAGCTGATTATATCCAATAGTATTATAGAGTACACCAGAGTTGAAGCCGGTGCCGGGTATTCCTAAAGCATTATCTGTATTTGCTGCTGCATGGCTGGCAACAGCTGTGCCATGTGAATCAGGGGTCGTGTAGCTGATTAAACTTGTAATTTTTCCGGTTAAATCTTCGTGAGTGGATCTGATAGGAGTATCACTTATTCCAATTTTAAATTCTGGATCACCATGTGTATAATCCCAAGCCTCTCTAATATTAATGAGCTCTAAGTTTTTAAGAGGATCAGAAGTTCCCGGATAATTGTAATCACTTGGTGTGTACATTAACTCTGGTTGAAAGATCTGTTCTGCATATGGAAAATATATAGAATAGTTTTGCAGAAGAGTATTTTTTAAGCTAATGTCATCGCATTCTACGTAGTACATACTCTGTAACCTTGGAGTTACGGCAGTTGGAAATGCCTTTTCAAACTTATAAATGTTATAGCTGGAAACTAAATTATTGAGATCATTATTTATAAATGAAAGAGTAAGTGTACCGCCTTTCCTGTAAGAGACTTCAGGTACTACTGTGCTGTTAGGTATTTCTAGATAAAATTTAAAATGCTCCTGAGCATTTAATAAACCAGAAGATAGAAAAACCATTATTTTTAATATGGTTTTCATACTCTATTTTTTAATAATTGATTCTAATTCTTCTATTCTTTTGTTCTGCTCTATAGCATGCAATGTTAGTTCTTCAACTTTCTTTAGGAGAAGTATGTTCATTTCTTTCAGTTCAATTCCATTTTTGATTGCTTCGTCTGTTGTGGGAACTTCTGGTAAATGACCATTGGTATTAATGTAATTTTCTACTTCCTTTAAAGGCATAAGTTTGTAATCTTTTGCAAAAACATAATCTGCCCAGCCATTTTCTGCTGCGATTTCTACCTTTACTTTTTCGGTTTTGATACCGTCTTTTACGAATAATCTATAATTATCACAACCAACACAAAAGGCTATAGTAGAAAGAGATGAAATGCCTGCGGAATTAAGTCCAATTCCTACTACACCATTTGTGAAGAGTCGCATTTTTTCGCTGTTGTTAGTTTTAAGAACTAATGCCCGATTATCAGTAGTTCCAATGAAATTAGTTCCTGCAGTAGTACCAGAATTCCCGGTTAAAGACCATTGTGCATTGACTGTTAATCCGCAAAGGATTCCCAATAAGATAATTGTTTTTTTCATGGTAAAATATTTATTTGTTTAATGATTCTCTAAATTATATCAATTTTTTAATGTTTAATAATTTTATTTTAATAGAATATTTAACAATATTAATAATTAATAGATTCGTAATGTTATATTAAGTATTGATTCATAAAATCTAAATGTATTAGTAATGATTAATAATAAAAAAAGCCACCTCGTTATTAACGAGGTGGCTTAAATATTAAGATAATTCTAAAGAATTATTTTTTGATTGCTTTGATAGACTGTATACTTCCGTCTTCCATTTTAAGGTTTACGATATATAGACCTGATTGAAGGTTGGAAAGGTTAAGTTCTGCAGATGGTGCAAGAGATTTAACTTCTCTACCAGCGATATCATTAACTGTTACAGATTTAACACCTTTTACATCAGAGATCTTAAGAACATCTGTGAATGGGTTAGGGTAAACAGAAAGCTTAGCCTTATTATTCGTTACATCATTGACAGCTAAAAGATCAAGATTGTTTGTAGCTTGTAGATTGATGTTGTCAAATAGTACTGTCGCAGCAACTGAATTGGTTGTTGGAGGTGTAGTTACACCAGGAATAGCTAAAACTTGAATGTTTGCCAAATTTGGAACTGCACCAACGCCAGCACCTTGATAAAATTCATCTAGTACCACCTGACTAGTATCTTCATTAACTATTTTATAAGCAATCTCTCCGGTTACGGAATCCCAAGCAATTCCAACTTTATACCAAGTTTCTGAATCTAATGGGGCATTAAAAGTGTATCCCCAATTTCCTACTGCCTGACCAGTTTGCCCATTGATTTCAGCAGGGTCAGAATATGCAATAAGGGTATGTTGTTTTGTAGCCATATTTATGGCAAAGCCAATTACGCATTTGTTTGCTGCTGAACCGTCCCATAGATAGATTCTACCAGTGTTTTGTGAAGTAGATGCAGCGCCAGTGTAAACATCAAATTCATATTTCAAAATATCATTACCAGGTGTTCTGGTGCCCCAAACAGAAGTTAGTTTGTTGTTTTGATTGATTTGTTTTGTTCCCACAGCACTTGCAGATCCAAGTATAGACAATACTTTTCCGTGTGTTGCATTATCATTTTGAACCTGAAAATTACTTGCTGCAGAGTTGGTTGCTGTATTAGGAGCTGTAATGTACCAGCCTCCTTGTCCGGGAGTGACACCCGTAATGTCTGTTCCCAGATTACCAAGTGTTGACGCTTCAAAATTATCAGTAAAAACTGATTGCCCAAAGAATAGTCCAGAGGCAGATGCCAGAAGGCAAGAGAATAGAATTTTTTTCATAATATTATAAATTTATTAAAACTGATACGAATATAAAATTTTTTTTGTTCTAAAAAAAGAATATTAACACTAAAAGCTGATAATGTATATTGATAACAAAAAAGCCCCCTCAATTGAGGGGGCTTCTATATTAAGATTATTCTAAAGTATTATTTTTTGATTGCTTTGAAAGATTTTACGCTTCCATCTTCCATTTTTAGATTTACAATGTATAAACCTGCTTTTAAATTAGAAAGATTAAGTTCTGCAGAAGGTGCAAGAGATTTAACTTCTCTTCCCGATACATCATTTACAGAAACAGATTTCACACCTTTTACATCAGAGATTTTAAGAACATCTGTAAAAGGATTAGGATATACAGAGATGCCAGCTTTATTTACATCAGATACTGCCATTGTAGGTCCTGCAATATTGATAGTGTAATCTTCTGTCTGCCCATAAGTTGTAGCGCCACAAGCTGGAGGAGTTGCAGATAGTAAATTCAATCTTACTCTCATACGTGTGTTACCTAATTTTGCAGATACAGGGATTGTAATATTTCCTGTAGATGTCCCGGTAGCGGTAGTAAGGATTACTCTTTCGCTATCAGCCAAGAAGCCGTCCTGATTATAATCTATCCAAACTGCAGTTACATTACCATTTCCTGCATTGAACATAGAGTGTCCAATAGAAATCGGGTAAAGCACACCTTGAGAAACATTTCCTACAGTAGATGTAAAGTCTTTATAACCTACATTGTTTGCAGGATCCGTAGTAGGTGATGTGTGTGCAATGTTTGAAAATGTAACACCTGAGATATTACCAAAATTATAGTTGGTATTTGTAGCAGATGCAGCACAATAGCTTACAGTACTATTTGTTGAGAAAGAAATTTCTGAACATCCTGTTGCATCACCATTAGCATTTGTAGGGATCACTTTAGCATATAAAGTAGAACTTGCAGGGAAAGCTACAGCCTGAGATGTACCTGTAACTGTACCATTGTAAAGATCTGAACCACCACTAGTAGTTCCTAAAGTTAATTTGTAAGCCGTTGCTCCTGCTGCTGCGTTCCAAGATAATGTAGAAGATCCAGCTCCTACTGTTGCTCCACTGGTAGGAGAAGTAAAGGTAGTACAGCTTGGAGGTAAAGGATTTTCCTGAAGAATCGTCAAATCATCCAAAAATAAGTTTAGAGTTCCTGTATATGTTGCAGGTCTTGTGATGTAAACTCCAATACCATATTGTTTTGTTGGATCTAATGCGCCTGCAGGTATTGTTCCAGATAGTGTAGTACAGTTAGTAATTGCAGCAGCCGTTAAAGTTACAGGTGTTCCAATTGCGGTAAAAGTAGCGTAATTGTTTGGTGTGGAGTCAGCCTTTTCGAAATAAGCTAACGTCATAGTACCTGTGAAGTTAAGTTGTTTTTTGTATTGTACAGAGACGTCAATTTTTTTTCCATTATTCGTCTGTCCACCTTGATAAACAGAAAGATCTATCGCGAAACCACCAGATAAGTTGGTTGCGCTATTTTGGAATTGTGTAATCCAGGAATTAGCAACGCTACAAGAGTTGGCTGCAGTCGAGTTAAGTCCTCCAATTCCAAACCAGGTAAATCCTTGAGTGTTTGTAGCTGAAAAATCTCCGCTTTCAAAATTAACATTTGCTGTGAATTGTGCATTTGCACCAATTCCTGCTGCTAAAAAGCATGATAGTAAAAATTTCTTCATAATTATTTAATTATATTTAACGTGCGACAAAAATAGACAATATTTTCAATAAATTAGCTTTCGGGATAAATTAAATATATTGATACCCGGATATTGTCGTAAAATAGATAATACTACATTTTAGATAAAAAAACCCGCTCAATTATTTGAGCGGGTTAAGTATTTATAATTCTGTAGAATTATTTTTTGATTACTTTGAAAGATTTTACGCTTCCGTCTTCCATTTTAAGATTTACAATGTATAAACCTGTTTTTAAGTTGGAAAGATTAAGTTCTGTAGAAGGCGCAAGAGATTTAACCTCTCTTCCAGACACATCATTTACAGAAATCGATTTAACACCTTTTACATCTGATATGTTAAGAACATCAGTAAATGGATTAGGATAAGCTGAGATACCTGATTTTTTTACATCAGATACTGCCAATGTTTCTTTGATCTCTACAGTATAATCTTCCACTTCTCCATAGGTAGCAATTCCACAAGCCGTATTGTAATTATTTCCTGCTGAATTGGTATATTTCACTCTCATACGAGTAACACCTAATGTTGCTGTTGTAGGAATAGCTATGCTTGCTGTATTAGTAATTGCACTTACAGGTACTGTTGTACGTTCTGTGGTATCACTGAAGGTTCCATCTTGGTTGTAATCTATCCAAACATAAGCAATGTCATCTGTATAATAGCCGGTTGTACTACCATTTGTAATGCTTACATTATAGGAAGTGTTAAGACGAAGTTCTGTTGGTGTTCCATTTGCTGTAAAATCTGTGTAAGCAGCACGAGCAGATGTATTATTTAATGTGTTAAGGGTTACATTCGTAATTGCTAAACCTGTGTTGCCATCAACTGTTCCGCTACCAGCACAATAAATGCCTGTTGTGAAAGAGAATTCTGTACATCCTGACGCATCTCCTGCAACATTATAAGGAACTACCTTTGCAAAATAAGTTGTAAAAGGAGAAAGATTTGTACTGAATGTAGTATTTGCAACACTTGTTCCATTAACGACAGTGTAGTCACCTGTAGTTGTTCCTACGTAAACCTTATATCCACTAGCGTTTGCTGCGGTAGCCCAGTTGAATGTAGTTGGTGTTGGGGAAACTACGGTAGAGCCACTTATTGGTGTAGATACAGTTGTACAGTTAGGAGCTACTGTAGGAGGAAGTGTAACAGCGACATCATCAAGATATAAATATGCTTGATCTGCTGCAGAATATGCGTTGAATCCAATGTAATAAGTTCCTGTTGTAGCAGGAGTAAAAGAAATTGTTTTAATAGAACTTGTTGCGTGATCTACATCTGGGTAATCTGCAAGGATATTTGTCATTGCAGTATTCACAGCGGAAGTACCATAAGCTACTTTCAATTTCTCTGTAAAATCAGTATTGGAACTTCCTGATCTAAATGTCAGTTGATAAGTAGTACCTCCAGTAAGAGCTAATCCAACTGTATAGAACCATGCGTTACCAGCATTAGTGCTATTATAAGCGTATCTTAAAGTATTTCCTGCGTTAAATCCAAAAGTAGCAGTTGCAAAATTATATGATGCCCAATTGTTTCCTAAACCTGCATTTTGAAAAACTGTACAAACTGGAGCAGCAGGTACGGTAAGGCTTTCAAAGTTTTCACTGTAAGGTATACTTACAGGTGCGCACGCTGTCGAAAAGTTTCTTTCAGCACATCCTGTATTAGTAATAGTTGCACTGTAAGAATTAACTGTGTAATAATATCTTTTACTTGGAGATAATACGCCTGAACTGAATGTGTAAGTGGTGACATTCCCTAAGTCTACATTATTTAGAATATTTGTAGCTCCAGGAGTTGTACCAACACTTAGCTTGTAGCCCGTAGCGTTATTAGCAGCTCCCCAAGTTATTGTTGGTGTTAAAGATTGAGAGGCGGCTCCAGCGGCTGGTGCGGAAACAACAGGGCAGTCTGGTGCCGAAGATGTCAAACCTAAAAAAGTAATTTTTGATTTTTGAGCACTTCTGGTTCCTGTCTGAGTAATATTGAGAGGATCTGGGTTTACAGTATCACTTCTATAATAAAGAGTAGAGTTAGCAGAACCTGCATATGAGTAAAATCTATTTGCCGATGCATCAAAATTCGCAGTATTCTCATCCACGGCTACAACCAGATTATCTGTATTGTTATAAGCGAAAGGTACCGCTAAAGTAACATCCACTATACCAGAAGCATTACTAACAGTTCCGGAAAAAACTTGAGTTAAAGCGCTAGATGAAACCGGAATCCAATCCGTTGTCGTTGCGAATGTAGTTTTAGTTGTATGTCCTAAATAGACAGTCCAGCTGGACGAGTTTGTTAAAACTGCTGCTGTTGGAAGGTAGAATCTAAGACCTGTTATGTTTCCAGCAACATCCGCTTTAATTTCAGATTTTAAGAAAATTTGCTGCACATAAGAATACCCGTAATTATTGTCTATGGGTACAGGTTGTCCTTGCGTGGTTGTTGCACCACCCAATGTAATCTGTGCATTTGCACCAATTCCCATGGCAACAAAGCACGTTAGTAAAAATTTCTTCATAATTATTTAATTTATATTAATCAGGCAAATGTAATAATTATAATTTAATAAAAAATACATTTAATTAATGATAATCTTTTCTTTTTAGAATTTTCATGGATTTTTTTTAAATTAAATAATACAGGTTTATAAAAAAAATCTACTCTTATCGCTAGAGTAGATTTTTTTTATCGTTTTCTTTTATTAGAGAAGATTTTTTTACTAAATACTTGGTGTTTTAGATCAATTCAGAAAAAATTCATAATTATTAATCTGATGTATTACTTCCAAAAGATCTTCATTAATATTGATATGATGCTTCATAGATACAACTTCCAAAACCGATTGGTCTTCTGGATTTTTAATGAAAAATTGAAGTTTCTGTTCCCCTTGATTCTCAATCAGTTTTTCTTTAAAGAATTCAATATCTGTTCTGCGTAAAGAATCCAATGGAACAACAATAGATAAGCTTCTTGCGAACTTGTCAAAGGCTTCTTTCAGTTCGAGAACATCATTTACGTTTACAAAGACACGTCCATCTTTTCCTTGTGAGAATTTGATTTTCATAATCACAAAACGTTGAACTTCCAATTTATCTTTCAGTCGCATATAATCTCTGTCGCCCAGACGGAAAGAGTATGAGCCGGTGTAATCTTCCACCATTACAAACGCCACTTTTTCCCCACTTCGGAAACCGTCAGCCACACGATATTCTGTAATCAGTCCGGAAACAGTATATTCTTTAGTATTGTCTTTTTCATTCATTTTGTCTTTCCAGCTCTTCTTTTCTTCAAAAAGTTCCGGTGCTTTTGGAGGAAAAGCCAGATCTTTGAAAGCTTCTACTTCATCAAGATTCAGGAAATTGAAATTTCCCTTTGGTTCTGCTTTTTTGCCGGATTCTTCGATGATCTCATCTTCCAGTCCAACTTCGTCAGAAACCAAAATATCAGGCACTTCTTCATCTGGCGTGCTGTCAGTTTCCAAAATCGGAATCACTTCATCAAGAACAGGAATTTCGTCTTTTTTCTCATCTAGGATAGCTTTTTTAGAAAGAACACCCTGCATAAATTTGAACTGATATTTGAACTCGTCCAAAGGATGCGCTGATAAATAGAATCCAATAATTTCCTTTTCTTTATTCAATTTATGCATATTTGGCCATTCCGCGCAAGACAAAAGTTTCGGTTGTTCGATCTGAACTTCCTCTGCGAAATCTGCAAAAAGAGAATTTTCCATTTCATTTTTACTGTCCTGGAAACTTTGTCCATAGCGCGAAAGTCTTTCGATATTGGTTCTTCCGGAAGCATCAATATCGAAATATTGTCCGCGGTGATAAGTGTCCAATTCGTCAAAAGCACCGGCGGTAACCAAACTTTCTGCCACTCTCTTATTTACTTGCGAAGGTGGAATTCTCTCAAAGAAATCATATATATTTTTGAATCTTCCGTTTTGTCTGATGGTTGCAATCGCTTCACTTGGACCTTCACCAATTCCTTTGATAGCGCCCAAGCCAAAACGGATCTGCCCTTTCTCATTTACCGAGAATTTATACTGAGATTCATTCACATCAGGACCCAAAACATCTACACCAATCGCTTTACAATCCTCCATAAACATTGTGATGGAAGCCGTGTTGTTAATGTTATTACTCATTACACTCGCCATATATTCTGCTGGATAATTGGCTTTCAGATAAGCGGTTTGATAAGCGATCCAGGCGTAACAAGTCGAGTGGGATTTGTTGAAGGCGTATTCTGCAAAGGCTTTCCAGTCATTCCAGATTTTCTCAAGTCTTTCTTCATCAAGGTTGTTTTTCCTTCCACCTTCAATGAATTTCGGGTACATTTTGTTCAGAACCTCGATCTGTTTTTTACCCATCGCTTTCCTCAAAGTATCAGCTTCACCTTTGGTAAAGTTGGCCAATTTCTGAGACAAAAGCATTACCTGTTCCTGATAAACCGTGATCCCATAAGTTTCTTCAAGGTATTCTTTGGTTTCCGGTAAATCGTAAATAATCTCTTCGGTTCCGTGTTTTCTATTAATGAAATTTGGGATATATTTAATAGGACCTGGACGATACAAGGCATTCATCGCAATCAGATCGGCGAAAACTGTTGGTTTCAATTCACGCATATATTTCTGCATTCCGGGACTCTCGTATTGGAAGATCCCGATTGTTCTTCCTTCTTTAAATAATTGATAAGTTTTTGCGTCATCCAACGGAATTTCATCTGGGTCGATATCAACGCCGTGACGTTCTTTTACAAGCTTCACCGCATCTTTGATAATGGTCAAAGTCCTTAAACCAAGGAAATCCATTTTCAACAGACCCGCATTTTCCGCCACCGAGTTATCGAACTGAGAGACCAAAATGTCCGCATCTTTCGCCGCAATCGTGATTGGAACCAAATTGCTCACAGGTTCCGGCGTAATGATCACACCACAAGCGTGGATTCCCGTATTTCGGATGCAGCCTTCCATTTTCTTGGCACTTTCCAAAACAGAAAATCTGGAATCGTCTGAATTGGAAAGGATGAATTTCATTTCATCAACCAATTGCTGATCTTCAGGTTTCAGTTTGTCATATTTTGAAAGTGCTTTCGCGATGTTCATTCCCGGACTTGGCGGAATCAATTTCGCAATCATATTCGTTTCCGGAATCGATAGATCGAGAACCCGGCCAGCATCTTTGATCGCCGATTTTCCTCCCAAAACAGAATAAGTGATAATTTGCGCAACCTGTTCCTGACCATATTTATCAACCACCCATTTGATGACTTTGTCACGTCCTTCATCATCAAAATCGATATCGATATCGGGCATCGAAACCCTTTCCGGATTCAGGAATCTCTCAAAAAGGAGATCGTATTTGATTGGGTCAACGTTGGTGATTTTAATGCAATAAGCAACTGCAGATCCAGCCGCTGATCCACGACCTGGCCCAACTGAAACGCCCATGTTTCGGGCTTCATTACAGAAATCCTGAACGATCAGGAAATAACCTGGATAACCCGTGTTGGCAATAACTTCCAACTCAAAATCCAATCGTTCCTGAATTTCAGGCGTAATAACCGGATAACGTTTATTCGCACCTTCATAAGTCAAATGTCGCAGATAAGCCATCTCGCCACGTTTTCCGCCATCAGCCTCATCTTCCGGGTCGATGAATTCTTCCGGAATGTCAAACTTCGGAAGCAAAACATCACGCTTCAAAGTATAAGGTTTGAACTTCGCTAAAAATTCCTCATAAGCTTCGAAAGCGTCTGGATAGTTAAGAAAAGCTTGCTTTAATTCATCTTGACTTTTGATGTAATATTCTTTGGTCGTCAAACCTTTTCTCTTGCCGAAACCTTTACCAATCGGTGTAGATTGTTTCTCACCGTCTTTGATACAACCTAAAATGTCCTGGATATTCGCATCGTCTTTATTGGTGTAATATGTTTCGTTTTGGGCTAATATTTTGACATTATATTTATCAGCAAATTGAAGTAAAACTTCATTCAAATGCTCTTCCTCAGGCAAATCATGATTCTGGATCTGAACATAAAAATCATCACCAAATTCCTCTTTCCACCATTGGAACAGTTCTTCACCTTTTTGTTCTCCGATATTTAGAATCGTATTTGGAATATCACCGTTGATCCCGGAAGTCAAGGCGATCAGTCCTTCTTTATATTGAGAGATCAATTCTCGGCTGATCCTTGGAACACCGAAATAAAAACCTTTCTGAAAACCAATACTGGAAAGTTTAATTAAGTTTTTATAACCATTGAAATCCTTGGCAAGCAAAACCATCTGCGTTCGTCTGTCTGGATCATCTTTGGTAAATTGTTTTTGCTCGTATCTGTTGGAAATGAAAAATTCGCAACCCACAATTGGAATCAACTGATCTGTACTAGGTTCTTCTTCATTGAATGTTTCTCCTTTTTCCTCGGCTTCCTGTTTTTTAGCCAAATATTCTTTATGCTTTTTAACTCTTCCAGAATTCGTGTCTTCAACCGCAGAAACAAATTTGAATGCGCCCATCATATTGCCAATATCTACGATTCCAACAGCAGCATAATTTTCATCAGTTGCTTTTTTAATCAAGTCATTGATGTTGGTCGTCGCCGTCAAAGTCGAGAAAACACTGTGATTATCAAAGTTGAAATATTTTCCAAGGTCAATGTCATCAATACTGCCAACATCGGATTGTTTTTTCTTGTTGTTGAAACTCGCAACCTGTCTTCTGATGACGATTCCGAAAGGTTTTATCGGATTTGGATTAAGTGTTTGAAATTCTTTTAACTGAGTTTCAGAAGTTTTCAAAACCTCAGTCGGGATTACTCCAATTCTCATCATTTCGAAGAAAACCTGAGCGGTTGCATTCACATCGGCTGCGGCATTGTGCGCTTCATCGAACTTGTGTCCGTATAGTTTTTCGTAAAGTTCTTCCAGTTTTGGCGATTTGAATTTTCCACCTCGTCCGCCAGCCAATTGGCAATAATCTGTTCCTAGGATCATCGTGTCAGCTCTCGGTTTTTCCTGAAGATTGTCTTTAATATTTTTTCTGAAAAATTCTGCCCCAACGATATTGTAATCGAATTCCACATTGTGTCCGGAAACGACTCTTACGTTATCCAAAGCTTTAGAAAATTCTATTAAGATTTCTTCCAAATCTCGACCTTCCTCATTGGCTATTTTAGTTGTAATTCCGTGGATTCTCGCGGCGTTGAACGGGATGTCATAACCTTCTGGTTTGATGATGTAATCCTGGTTTTCGATCAGGTTTCCGTTGTCGTCATGGATCTGCCAGGCAATCTGAACCATTCTTGGCCAGTTGTCTGAATCTGAGAGCGGTGCGTTGAAATTTTTAGGTAAACCTGTGGTTTCTGTATCGAAAACTAAGTACATCTACATTGTAATTTTGCGTAAAGTTAAGGTTTTAAACAGAGAAATAAAATGCTTTGGAAATCCGATTTTGTTAAATGTTCACAAAAAAGTTAATCCTGGTTAAATGTAATTTGTCGATCGGAATTAAATTTATTTTTGATGAAAAATAGCCTTTGAAAATATTTCTATTCTTTTGCTTTTTCCTTCTTTCGCAATATTTTTATTCTCAACAAATAAAAGGAAAAATTGTGTCCGATTCGGTTGCAGTTAATCAAGTTTTGATTATTAATATGAATTCAAATCAAAAAACTTATTCTAATTTTCAAGGTCAATTTATCATTAATATAAATATTGGCGATGAGATTAGGTTTGTAAAAGAAGGCTATGAAAGAAAAGTTTTGAGGATTAATAATTATGATGAAGTATTAATTAATCTAATAAAATTAGTGACGGAAATCGAAGAAGTGAAAGTCAAGAAAAAATTATCCGGTGATCTAGCAGCAGACTCAAAATTATTTAATGAAAACAAGAAAAAATTTGTTTTGAATAATGATTTGAAGGTTTATTTTAAAACTAAATCCAGTGAGGAATTAATGAAAGCAAGACACGACGAATTTGTGCAGCCAGTTGGTGGCGGAATAAGTTTTGGAAAAATTGATAACAAATGGACTTTACCGGATCTTGTGGAATGGCTTCAGGACAATCTGACGGATGATTATTTTATTTCAATCGGATTGATTTCTCAGGAAATTAATTCTTTTATTTTCTACTCGCTTCAGAGCTTTGGTACGAGAACTATTCTTAAATATGGCTATTGTACCGACGAAGATGTTGGGGATCTGAAATTACACTTCGAAACTTCATTTAATAAATTCAAAAATAAATAGTTAACATTTTTAAAACTTATTTTGATACAAGTATTTTTTATCTTTGTAAAAAGTTATTGAGATGAAAAAATATTTATTAAGTGCAGGATTGCTATTTTCTTTTTATTTTTCTAATGCTCAGGATCTTAAACTGAAAAATGAGTTTACGAAACAGAGATTGGACAATGAAAAGAAGCTAGATCAGTATTTTCAGAATAATCAAAATAGATATTCGCAAAAAGCTGTTGATAGTTTGAAACAGAATTTTGCAGGTTTTGCAGGTCAGATTCCGTTGTTTTATTCAACAGAAGAAACAAGAGCTAATGCTACTTCAAACATAGATGAGTTACAATCCGGTATTTCCGGTGCGTCTGCGGTAACTGGAAACGGAATTAAGATTACTCTTTTCGATTCCGGTCTTGTGGTAGCTGGTCATGAACAATTCGCAACAGGTAGAGCCATTAATAGAGAAGATGCATCAGTCCAGGTTCCGGGAGGTCCAACTGTTGCCGTCAGCGCCCATACAACCAATGTGAATAGTGTGCTGATTGCGAGTGGCGCAATCACAGGTAATGCTTCCGGATTTCCGAAATCTTATGCTAAAGGTGTTTTGCCATTGGGTACGACAGATAATTATATGTTTGCGAACACAGTACCATTAGGAAATCAATATGAAAAGTTGGCAACGCTTCCTAATTTGAATATTTCAAATCACTCTTACGGTGTTAATCTTGGATGGTTACTTTCCGGCAGTACATATTACTGGTATGGAAATTATGAACTGAATGCCCAAGATACTTACTCTGGTGCGTATTATGAAAATGATTATAATTTTGATAAAATAGTTTACGCACAGCCACAGCAAATTATTTTCAAATCAACCGGGAATTATTATGGTGTTGGTCCCGGACCCACATCTACCAAACTGAAATATAATACTGCAACAAGCTCCTGGATTCCTTTTGCGGCAGACGATGTGATTCCGCCAGCGAATTGCAGTCAGGGTTATAATTGCATAGGGTATGGCTCTTTGGCTAAGAATATTATAACGGTGGGCGCAGTTAATCAATTAACCACGCCGGGAAATAAATATACAACGTCTACTGATGTTGTAAAAGGAAGTTTCAGCAGTGCAGGTCCTAGAAAGGATGGTGCTGTGAAGCCAGATTTGACGGCTGTAGGTGTTAATATGTATATGGCAAATTCGGGCACGGGAACTTATACTGTTACATTTGGAACTTCTTTTGCCACGCCTATTGTTACCGGAATAGCAGGCGCACTGACTCAGATCCAAAGAGGAATTTCCGGGAACAACAATTTTATCTTCAACGCAGACGAAATGAAAGCGTTGCTCACGCATACGGCCAACGAAGCAGGAAGACCTGGCCCGGATGTTTGGTACGGTTGGGGATTGGTAGATGGTAAAAAAGCCGCACAGGTTTTAGTCAACAGACTGAATGAAGAATCTTATCTGGAAAGAGCAAATCTACAATCCAATGTTCCTTTTTCAAAAGAAATAAAAGCAACAGGTAACGAACCATTGAAAGTCAGTATCTCCTGGGTAGATCCTGCCATTGCATTTTTTACAAGTGATGCCGATATGCAGAATAATCATACTTCAAGAATCGTAAATGATTTAGATCTTCGTGTTGTAGAAGTCGGTTCCGGAACTATATTTTATCCTTGGAAACTTGACATAGCCAACCCAAATGCCAATGCCACAAAAGGTGATAATACAGTTGATAATGTAGAACAAATCGTCATTGACAGTCCGGTTGCAGATGGAATTTACAGAATAGAAGTCAGCAATAAAAACACTTTGGTAAATCAGGAAGGAAACACTGCATCACAAGACTTTGCTTGGGTGGCAACAGGAACTAAAAAGACTACTTTGGCTTCGGGTAATTTTGCTAAAAATGAATTGAAAATCTATCCTACCAAGACAAAAGATATTATTAATATCAATTCACTAAATGATATAGAAAGAGTGGCACTTTTTGATATGAATGGAAAATTGATTCTTGAAAATGTTAAAGCTTCAAAATCTCAAACTATTAATTTGAATAAATTTCCAAATGCTGTTTACATCTTAACAGTAAAAACTAAAACAGGAATCGTATCAAAGAAAATCATTAAAGAGTAATTCTTTAAACGATAATAAATAAAAAAGACACCAAATATTTGGTGTCTTTTTGCTTTTATGTGAACTGAGATTATATTGTAGATAATCTCAAAGTATTGGTTTTTCCACCATTGTGAACCGGCATTGCGTTCAGATTGATGACGAAATCTCCCTGCTCCACAAAACCGAAGTTATGTGTCAGCATATTCACCTGGATCACAGTTTCATCTGTAGATTTTTCCATATCATAATAGAATGCTCTTACACCCCAAAGTAGATTCAGCATTGTAATCACACGTTTGTTGTTACTGAAAACAATGATGTGAGAAGAAGGTCTGTGCGCAGAGATCTGGAAAGCCGTGTAACCGGAAGAGGTCAAAGTGACGATAGCTTCAGCTCCGGTAGATTTTGCAATATCCACTGCAGAACGGCAAACTTTATCTGTGATAAAACGTTCGTCTACACAGTTGATCTTTTCTTCGATCACGTGATTTAATTTTGAGTAAAGTGGCGTTTTCTCAATATTCTTAACGATTTTCGCCATATTTCTTACCACCTCTACAGGATATTTTCCAACGGAAGTTTCTCCGGAAAGCATCACAGCATCAGCACCATCAAGTACAGAGTTGGCAACATCATTTACCTCCGCTCTTGTTGGCGTAAGAATGTTGATCATGGTTTCCATCATCTGAGTTGCAATGATTACTGGTTTTGCATAAAGTCTTGCCTTGTTTACTAAGTTTTTCTGGATTACAGGAACTTGCTCCATAGGAACTTCAACACCTAGATCTCCTCTTGCAACCATCAGACAGTCACATTCCAACAAGATCTCATCGATGTTTTTCACACCTTCTGGTTTCTCGATTTTTGCAATGATTGGCGTTTTGGTTTTGTTCGTAGGATGTTTTGCCATCAATTCTTTTAGATCGATGATATCCTGAGCGTGGCGTACGAATGACAATGCAATCCAGTCAAATTCGTGATCCAACATAAAGTTTGCATCCTCAATATCTTTCTCCGTCAATGCAGGAAGAGAAACATCTGTATTAGGAAGATTAACTCCTTTTTTAGAACTCAACGGTCCACCTTGGATTGTTTTTGCTCTTACAGTATCTACATTATTAGTTTCAATAACTTCGAAAACCAATTTACCATCATCAATCAAGATTCTCTCTCCAACTTTTACATCCTGAGGAAATTTCTCATAAGTCATATAAACTTTCGTAGCGTCACCTTCCAGTTTTTCATTGGTAAAAGTTAAGATGTCTCCAGGATTAAGGAAAGATCCTTCTTTTACAACACCTACTCTTAATTTTGGTCCCTGAAGATCTCCAAGAATAGATACGGAGTAGCCATATTCTTTGTTGATTTCACGGATTATATTGACATTTTTCAGCACCAATTCGTAATCAGCGTGTGAAAAGTTTATTCTAAATACATCAACACCTGCCTGGATCATCTGGATCATCGTTTCTTTGCTGGAAGACGCTGGTCCTAGTGTTGCAATAATTTTTGTTTTCTTAAGGTTTTTATTCATAATATTGAATTAATTGATAAAGTTCTTCTTCAGAACTCAATGGATATTCCTGAGTTTGGAATACGAAATTTTCCGGAAGCAAAATTAACGAAAATTCCGCAAACATATCAGAATTAGTTAAAATGTAATCCACATCTTGATGCAGATTTAGTAAAAATTTAATATTTGATTCATCTGAAAAAAGCTGATTTTGCTCTTTTTTCTGAATTGAGACAATAGACTTGTTGGAAATGAAACTGAAACAGTTTTTGGAAGATTTGTCGTAAGCCTGATATCTGGAAAACGAATGGTCAAAAAACTCGCCTTTTAAATGGATATCATCAGCTCTTCTGAATTTGAAAGTATTGATGTCGTTGATGAAAAAAAACAATTCGTGCTCCGGGATTGGTTTTGCAAGTCTAATCAATCCGACGTTGATCTCTGATAGATCTTCCTCTAGTTTAAGATATTGTTTTTTGATGCTCAATAATATTTTCTTTCTTACTCAAAACGTAAAATGCGCGCTGTGCTGCTTTTTCTTCTGCTTTCTTTTTAGAAGTTTCTACCGCATTGGCAATTTTTTCATTGTGAAGCCAAACGTGACAACGGAAAACCGTGACTTTATTCGGTTGTATCTCTTCGCAGGTTTCATACTTGATCGGAATCTTTTTTTTCTGACTCCACTCCAATAATAAACCTTTGTAGCTAATAATCTTATTTTCTAATTTATTAATTGTGGAAGGTGTAAGAATCCTGTCCAGGACAATTTTCTTGCAAAATTCATAATCAATATCGAGATAAAGTGCGCCAATCAAAGCTTCCAAAAGATTTCCGGAGATGTTTTCACTCAGAATTGTCTGGCTGGTGTCAGCTTGTAAAAGACTGCTCAATTTTAGATCTTCTCCAAGTTTGTTTAGGTTTTTCCTGTTCACAATTTTGGACTTCATCTGCGTGAGAAATCCCTCGTTTTCATTTGGGTAAGTATGAAAAAGATGACAAGAAATAATGGTTCCTAAAACAGAATCCCCTAAAAACTCAAGACGTTCGTAATTTTTTTTATTCGTGCTTTTTGAAGAAGATTTCAAAGAGAATGCTTCTTTAAAAATTTCCAGATCGTGGATGTTATATCCTACGATGTTTGAAATATTTTTGCGAAAAAGAATATCTTTTTCCGAAAGTTTTTGTGCTCTGTTTTTAGGAAGGAATTTAGAAAAATAACCTTTCAACTCCATAAAAACATATTATATTTTTTTGAAAAGAACGCAGGCGTTGTGACCTCCAAAACCAAAAGTATTACTCATAGCGATGTCAACAGTTTTTTCAACCGCAGTATTGAATGTAAAATTCAATCTTGGGTCAATGTTTTCATCATCAGTAAAATGATTGATTGTTGGTGGAACAATACCGTGGATAATTGCGTGTAACGCAGCAATGGCCTCAATAACTCCGGCAGCTCCTAAAAGGTGGCCAGTCATTGATTTTGTAGAATTGATCTGAATGTCAAAAGCATGTTCTCCGAATAATTTTGCAATTGCGTTGGATTCTGCGATGTCTCCCAGTGGAGTAGATGTCCCATGCATATTGATATGGTCTACTTCATCGGCAGTTACGCCGGCATCTTCCAGACAATTTTTCATTACCAGATAAGCGCCAAGTCCTTCAGGATGTGGGGCAGTCATATGATGTGCATCAGCACTCATTCCGCCACCAGCTAACTCTGCATAGATTGTTGCACCTCGTTTTTTTGCGTGTTCGTATTCTTCAAGAATGATACAACCAGCGCCTTCTCCTAACACAAATCCGTCTCTGTCTTTGTCAAAAGGTCTAGAAGCCGTTTTTGGATCATCATTTCTTGTAGAAAGTGCGTGCATTGCGTTAAAACCTCCCATTCCGCTTGCTGTAACAGCAGCTTCTGAACCTCCACAAACAATAACGTCAGCTTTGCCTAAGTTAATAAGCATTTTAGCATCTATCAAAGCATTGGCAGAAGAAGCACAGGCAGAAACAGTTGTGTAATTAGGACCGTGGAAACCATATTCGATAGAAATGTTTCCCGGCGTAATGTCCGCAATCATTTTTGGAATAAAGAAAGGATTGAATCTCGGAACGTTATTGGAAGCTGCCCAACCCAAAACCTCTTGTTCAAAAGTTTCCAGTCCGCCGATTCCTGATCCCCATATCACACCAACACGATTTTTATCGACATTGTCTTCAATAAGTCTTCCGTGAGCGATAGCTTCTCTTGCAGCAATCTGGCCGAACTGAGAATTTCTATCCATCTTTTTCGCCTCTTTTTTATCGAAATAATTAAGAGCATCAAAGTTTTTCACCTCACTGGCGAACTTAGTTTTAAAATTAGTGGAATCAAAAAGAGTAATCGGGGCAGCGCCACTTGCTCCTATTTTAAGGCTTTCCCAGTATTCTTTAGCGTTATTTCCAACAGGTGTAATAGCGCCAAAGCCGGTTACAACTACTCTCTTTAATTCCATAAATTTTTTGTCTTGAATAAATATTATTTATTTACAACTTCCTCGATGTAAGCAATAGCGTGACCAACAGTTGTAATTTTCTCTGCTTGATCATCTGGAATCTGAATGTTGAATTCTTTTTCGAATTCCATGATAAGTTCAACCGTATCCAAAGAATCAGCTCCTAAATCGTTTGTGAAGCTAGCTTCTGGAGTCACTTCTGTTTCTTCAACGTCAAGCTTATCAGCGATGATAGCTTTTACTCTTGATGCAATGTCTGACATAGTATTTTATTTTTAATTATGTTAATTTGGTGCAAATATATAAAAATTCAAATCATTTCAATTTTTTTTTAGTTTTTTAGATGCTTTCTAAATCTATTCTTTTTATAATCAAATCTTTAGATTTAGTCTCGACGGAGTAGATAAATTTTGTTTATTTTTGCTTCTTATTACTAATGATATTATGGAAAACATTCCTGACAATGATGATGATCTGTTTACAGGAAAAGATCACACGCCGCTCAGACCAGATGCTTTTGATCTGAAACCTGAAGATAAAATTAAGAAAATTGAGGGGCTTTTTGCAGAAATTATGGAAACGCTGGGTCTGGATATGACAGATGATTCTCTGAAAGATTCTCCAAAGCGTGTGGCGAAAATGTACGTGAATGAAATTTTTGGAGGTCTACTTCCTGAAAACAAACCTGGAATCTCTACCTTTAAAAATCAATATAAGTACCGCCAAATGTTGGTCGAGAAAGACATTACTGTTTATTCTTTCTGCGAGCATCATTTTTTACCAATTATAGGGAAAGCACACGTTGCTTATATCTCTAGCGGAGAAGTGATCGGTTTGTCTAAAATTAATAGAATTGTAGATTATTATGCGAAACGTCCGCAAGTTCAGGAACGATTGACAATGCAAATTGTTGATGCCTTGAAAGAAGCTTTAGGGACGAAAAATGTAGCGTGTATCATCGATGCAAAACACCTTTGCGTCAATTGTCGTGGGATAAAAGATACCGCAAGTTCTACAATTACGGCAGAATTAAGCGGGATTTTCAGAACGAATCCAATTACGAGACAGGAGTTTCTGCACTATGTAGGAAGTCACGCAAAATTTGATTAATAATGATAAAATTTGAAATGCAAACACACCAGATTTTCATAACAACAATTATTTGTTGCTGTTGCTGTCTGTGTAATTTTTAAATCTTTTAATTATTAATCTTTCAATTTTAAAATAAACAATGCAACTAAAAATATACAACTCGCTTTCAGGCGAAAAAGAAGTTTTCAAACCCATATTAGAAGGTAATATCGGGATGTACGTTTGTGGACCGACGGTTTACAGCAATGTGCATCTGGGAAATGTGAGAACTTTTTTGTCCTTCGATTTTATTTACAGAAGTTTAAAATTTCTGGATTATAAAGTCAGATATGTCCGAAATATCACAGATGCCGGACATTTGACGGACGATGGAGATATTAATAATGACAGATTCATCAAGCAATCCAGATTGGAAAAACTGGAGCCGATGGAAATCGTGCAGAAATATACCGTTGATTTTCATGAGGTTCTGAAGAAATTCAATCTACTTCCGCCAACGATTGAACCGACAGCAACAGGTCACATCATCGAACAATTGGAACTTGCGAAAGATCTGATTGAAAAGGGTTTTGCTTACGAAAGTAATGGTTCCGTTTATTTCGATGTTTTGGAATACAATGCAAGAGGCCTCAATTATGGTGAACTTTCCAGAAGAAATATCGAGGAATTGTTCGCTAATACAAGAGATTTGGACGGACAATTTGAAAAGAAAAATCCACAGGATTTCGCCCTTTGGAAAAAAGCATCGCCGGAACATATTATGAAATGGCCGTCGCCTTGGGGAGAAGGTTTCCCAGGCTGGCATCTTGAATGTACAGCGATGAGTACGAAATATCTGGGCGACCAGTTCGATATTCACGGTGGTGGAATGGATTTGAAATTCCCGCACCACGAATGTGAAATCGCCCAAGGAAAAGCTTGTAACGGTGTAGAGCCTGTGAAATATTGGATGCACGCCAATATGCTGACAATGAATGGTCAACGAATGAGTAAAGCTACGGGAAATTACATTTTACCAGTAGAATTGATTACTGGAAACAATGATTTCTTTGAAAAAGCGTTTCATCCAAGTGTGTTGAGATTCTGCTTTTTGCAGGCGCATTACAGAAGTGTTCTTGATATTTCCAATGAAGCGATGTTAGCGAGCGAAAAAGGTTTCAATAGATTGATGGAAGCCGTAAGAATCCTCAACACACAAGTTCCGACAGAAGGCGTAGAAGTATCTTCTTTTGATTATAAAAACTGGAAAGAAAAAGTTTTGGAAGCTTTGTCAGACGATTTCAACAGTCCGATTTTGATTTCCCATTTATTCGAGGCCGTGAAGTTTATTTCAGCTTCGAAACTTGGAAAGGAAAGTATTTCGACTGATGATTACGAAGATTTGAAACAATTCCTGAACGCAATTGTTTTCGATGTTTTAGGTTTGCAAACTATCGAAGAATCTAATAATGATAAGCTTGACCAGACTTTACAGGTTTTGATTGATTTGAGAAATCAAGCCAGAAAATCCAAGAATTGGGAACTTTCTGATCAGATCCGTGATCAGCTTCTTGAAAAAGGAATTGAGCTAAAAGATGGAAGAGACGGAACGACTTATATTTTGAATTAATTCATCATAAATAATAAATATTTGAACCTTTCGTGGAAAACGGAAGGTTTTTTTATGGATGTGAGAATGATGTTGTAAAAATACTTAACTTAGTATCAACAATTAAAAATCTTTAAACTATGAAAAAATCTTTATCGGCTTTAATTTTATTATTTGTTGGTGCTAATTCTTTTGCACAACAAGACATTTTTGCATTGACAGGAAAAGAAACTAGCAATATTATTTTCCAAGATTTCCGTGCTTTGGATTCCAAAAAAGGCATTACTGACACGATTCTGTTGTCTGACAAAGACCAGCCTAAAACCTTTTCCAGCAAATTAAATAAGGAAATCTTTGAAGATGAAAAATCTTCGGCTAATGCGTTGGCAAGTCAGATGGCAACCTTGGCTGTAGATGGAAGAGGAAATTTGGTTTATATGCCATTATTCTCTTCAAATATCTACATTTTGGATTCCAAAACTAAAGACGTTACTTTATTGGAAAACAATCTTTCGAATCCGACAGCTTGCGATACAGGCTCTCAGTTTTCCAGAATGACAGCGGGAAATGACGGTAATGTTTATGCGCTTTCCAATTCCGGATCTCAGTTACTGAAAATCTCCCGCAAAAATGGGAAATATACCGTTGTAGATTTAGGAAATGTAAAAGATGATTCGGGAAACGGAGACAATCAGCTAAGTAAGATGCAAATTGGTTTCGGAGGGGATATGATTGTGGATGACAACAACAATTTTTACGTGTTTTCGGCTATGGGAAATGTCTTCAAAGTTAGTTTGAATAATATGAAAGCCAAATTCATTGGCAAAGTAAAAGGTCTTCAGAATAATTTTTCCATAAACGGCGCAGCAGTTAATAGTGAAGGGGAAATCATCTTGGCATGTGCAAAAGGAGGCGTTTTGCATACTTTGAAATTGGAAACTTTGCAAGCCGAGCCGATGAACGTTAATATTAATTTGCCGATTTATGATTTAGGTAGTTCGTATGTTCTTCGAAGTAATAAACAGATTATTAATATTGATAAAAATGACATCTACCCGACAAAAGTTTCGGAAGGTTTTGTAAACGTTAGGCTCGGAAGTTCACAAACAGGAACTGCAATTGTAAAGATTTATAGTTTAGCCGGAACCTTACTGATTGAAAATAAAATTAATAACATCAGCAATTCTGAAACTAAAATCGAACTTGGAAAACTCACTTCCGGCGTTTACCTTGTGAATGTAGAATCTGGGAATGGTAAAACGATTATTTCTAAGAGAATCATTGTGAGGTAATTCATTCTTTTTTTATCAAACTATAACTTATTATTAAGAAAAATACGGTTAACAAAAGTTAAACCGTATTTTTTGTTTTAATAAAAACTTATTTTTGAGTCAAATTACCAGTTTGTTGAAGAAA
Organism: Chryseobacterium sp. TB1-D10; assembly: GCF_059803555.1. Lineage (NCBI taxonomy): Bacteria > Pseudomonadati > Bacteroidota > Flavobacteriia > Flavobacteriales > Weeksellaceae > Chryseobacterium > Chryseobacterium sp. TB1-D10. The sequence goes on from NZ_JAPFHB010000005.1 coordinate 146,161, forward strand.
TTTCTACTTTTTTATTTCATTTGTATTTCTGTTTTTGTTTTTTCACAGACGATTTCGGGTGTTGTTGTTTCTGAGGAATCTGCACGGGTTCCCAAAACTTTGATTATTAATATTAATTCCGATCAGAAAGTTTGGAGCAATGAACTTGGAGAGTTTTCCATCAATGCAAAAAATGGAGACGAAATCAGATTTGTGAAAGAAAACTATGAACGTGAGAAAATCATCATCAACAATAATCTTTACCTCACAATTCGATTAGCTAAAATTCCGATGGAAATTGAAGAAGTTCAAATCGAAAATAAAAACATTGCAGCAGCCAAAAAAGAAGAGCTGAGAAAATCAATAGGCTTACCAAAAGGGCCAGACAAGCCGAGAGAAAAACCGGCAGAAGCTGTCAATGATATTCTTTTGCCTTTGATCGGGATTCCGCCGACAGTCAAGATTCAGGCTATTTATGATGTGCTGAGTGGCAAATCCAGACGATTGAGACGACTTTATAAGTACGAAGATCTGCAGGAAGGATTGGTTTGGATAAAGAACAATATAGATCAGGAATATTTTACAGAAGCCGGAATAGCGCCCGATAAACTGAATGATTTCCTTATTTTTTCATTGCGGGATGAAAAAGTCTTGATGTATATGAAAGCCAAAAATGTAGGAGGAATTACGATTTCTCTTGACAATAATATTAAAGACTACCTGGAGAGAATTGCAGAAAAATGATTTTTTTGATGGATTAATACTTGTAATTCAATAATTCGTTAAATTGCGTACATATTAATAGACCTTAATAAATGAAACTATACTTTAGTGTTAACTTCGGAACAAAAGTTGGCCAGCGGCTCGTTTTGCGCCTCTACGACGAGAAAAACGACCATCGCGATTATGACTTAGCTTATTCCGAAAATAACAACTGGACCGCAGAAATTGACTATTTTTCAAAATCAATTCAGTACAAATACCTTTTATTGAACGAGGAAAATGAGGTTTTGGATGAAGAAATCCCGACTCATAAACTTGATCTTCCGAACAGCTTCAAAGAATTTGTGATTTTCGATCAATGGAATCTCAAAAACTTCCCGGAAAATTATCTAACCAATAAAATTCTTCACAACCGTCTTCAGGGTTTCAAACCACAAAAACTTTCGGTTGTCAAAAAACAAACCCACCTTTTCCGAATAGAAGCGCCACTTTACAATCCGAACTGGCAATTGGTGTTGATAGGAAATGTAGATGCTTTAGGAAATTGGAATGCCGAGAAATCGGTAGAACTCAAAGAGACCGATTACGGTGTTTGGGAAACTGGTGTTGAGATCCTGACGCACCAGACTGTTCTTTATAAATATGCCATTAAAGATAAAACGACCGGAACCGGAAAACTTGTTTACATAGAACCAGGCGAGAACCGTTGGGTTTTCGGAAATCCGACCAAGGATATTTTGTATGTAAAAGCAGATCATTATTTTAAATTTAATAACGAGACACTTTGGCATTCTGCGGGAGTTGCGGTTCCTGTTTTCTCTTTGAGGTCGGAAGATGGTTTTGGCGTAGGTGAGTTTTCTGACATTAAAAAATTAGGCGATTGGGCAAATGATGCAAAACTTTCTGTGATTCAGATTTTACCAATCAATGATACAACTGCGAATTACACCTGGACAGATTCTTATCCGTATGCAGCGATTTCCGTTTATGCACTTCATCCGCAATATCTTTCAATTGAAAAGCTGGAATATGCTTTGTCAAAAGATTTAGCGAAAGAATATCAATCTAAAAAAGAAGAACTTAACGCTTTAAGTTTAATCGATTATGAGCAAATGATTTCCGGAAAATGGAAATTTGCAAAAGCCGTTTTCGAGAAAAATCAGGAAGCGATTCTGAAGGATAAAAACTTCAAGAAATTTATTAGAGACAATGAAGAATGGTTGATGCCTTACTCCGCATTTTGTGTGTTGAGAGACAAATACAAAACGCCAAACTTCAACGATTGGAAAACCCATAAGAAATTTGTTGCCGGAAAAGTAGCAACGCTTTATTCGTCTAAACATAAGGATTATTCTACGATTATGCTTCACGCCTGGGTTCAGTATCAGTTGCATTTGCAATTGCAGGACGCGGTGGAATATCTGCATAAACTAGGACTTTCTGTAAAAGGAGATTTGCCGATTGGTATCTACAGATATTCCGTAGAAGCTTGGACAGAGCCGGAACTTTTCGGAATGGATTTCCAGGCTGGAGCACCACCGGATCAGTTCTCAGACTTAGGTCAAAACTGGGAATTCCCAACCTACAATTGGGAAGTGATGAAAGCTGATGATTACCAATGGTGGAAAAAACGTTTCAAAGTTTTGGAACAATATTTCGATGCGATGAGAATCGATCATATTCTTGGATTTTTTAGAATCTGGAGAATGCCGATTTCTGCGACGCAAGGATTGTTAGGTTATTTTTATCCGGCGGTTCCTGTTACGGAAAAGGAGTTTTCTGACAGACAGATTCCCTTTAATCAGGATCGTTATACCAAACCTTATGTGAACGAGCCTATTCTTTGGGAAAATTTTGGTGAGTCTAAAGAGAAAATTCAAAAACATTTTTTTGACAATCATCAGAATGGAATTTATACTTTCAAACCGGAATTTGATACCCAAAGAAAATTAACGGATTATTTCAAAAAAGAATCCTGGGATTGGGCAGAAGAAAAATTGATTTCTTTGGCAGGAAATGTTTTGTTCTTAACGGAAGATACTGAGAATGGAATTGTTTATCATCCAAGATTTAATATTGCTAAAACTTCATCTTACAAATATCTTCCGGATTGGGAAAAGGCGAAGTTGAGCGACGTTTACAATGATTATTTCTTCAAACGTCAGGACGGACTTTGGTACCAGAAAGCGATGGAAAAATTACCGGCTTTACTGAATTCAACTACGATGTTGATTTGCGGAGAAGATCTTGGTTTGGTTCCGGATTCGGTTCCGGTTGTAATGGACAAGTTGGCGATCACCGCTTTGAAAGTTCAAAGAATGCCTTCGGATAATATTCCGTGGTATGATCCAAAAAATGCAAGTTACCTTAATGTGGTTACGGCTTCTTCCCACGACAGTTCTACTTTGAGACAATGGTGGCACGAGGACAGAAACCTGACTCAGAAATATTTCAATCAGCAATTGGGACAGTACGGAACTGCGCCTTGGGATTTGACGCCGGACTTATCGGAAATGATTATGAAACAGCATCTTTTTACAGAAGCGATGTTGGCGATTTTCCCAATTCAGGAATTTTTGGCGACAGATAACAATTTGATGAATTCCAATATGGATGAAGAAAGAATCAACAATCCTGCGGTTTTCCCACACTATTGGCGTTACAGAATGCATCTTAAATTGGAAGATTTGAAAGAGCAAACGCAGTTCAATCAGAAAATAGCTGGCTGGATAGAAGCGAGCGGACGATATTAGATTGCTTTTGGCAATTTGCTTTAAAGACTTCAATTTACTTTGTTAAAGTTTAAAATTTTTGTCAAAATTTTCATAAAAACCTCTTTAGAATTTCAAATTCTGAAGAGGTTTTCTTTTTTATTCAAAAAATAATATCATTGATTATCAATCTTTAATCTCAGTTTTATCATCGATTTCAGAAATATTAATTTGATAGACTTTAACTTTTATTCCTATCCAATATCCAAAAGGTAGAAAGTTTCATTAGAGAAAAATGAATTTTCTTAAATAAATATAAATTTAAAGAAATGAAAAAGATATTTTTTACACTGGCTATTATTTTTGGAGGATTGGTTTCTGCACAAGACTACTATGATACTTATCCAACCGAATATAACGGATATGAATACTACGATAACTCTTACGATTATCCTGAAGATTATTATTACAATTATCCAACGGATTATTATCCGGATCAGTATTATCAAGGTTATTATAATGATTATCAGAAAGCTGTCTATTCTGTGAATTGGGATCAGTTCTTTTTTCAAAACCGGTTGAGTCCTTTTCAAGTGCAGCAAATTTTGATGCTGAATAATCGTTTTGCTTCTTACGATGCATGGAACTCTTATTACAGATGGAATCCGGACAGATGGTATTATGACAGATTTTATGCACTTCAAAATATTTTAGGACCCAGAGTTTATGTAGTTTATCAAAAAGTTTATTTCCGAGGCGCAAGTCCATTTGTGTATTACAGAAACCGTTGTGTCAACTTCTATGCAAGAAGATATCCGGTGAGACCGGTTTACAGAAATGTGAATATTAATATTTATAAGGTGAACCGTGGCAATTTTAAAGAAGGTTTTAGAACAGTTGGCAGAAATCAAGGGATGATAAATCCTACCAGAAACAATGACGGAATGCGTACTCAACCGAGTAGAAGCGGAGCCAATGGAAATAATACCGGTGGAATCAGAAATCCACAACCTGGAGGAATAAGAACCAATGAAAATAATGGAATAAGATCTAGTAATGATGGAATTAGAAATCCCGGAGGAATCCGAAATGGAAATGGTAATGTAAGAACCCAATCTCCAAATATGAATGCAGGAGGAACAAGAAATCAGAATAATGGAATAAGACAAAATCAAAACTCCGAGAGAAAGATCGAAAACAGAAGCGGAGGTGAGAGAAATTCTGCTCCAAAATCTCAGGGTGGCAGTAGAAATTCCGGAATAAGATTGACTTCCAGATAAAAGAATCTAAAATTTAACAGAATTTTATAAATTAAGCAATTAACTTTATAAATGTTAATGCATCAAACAAACAGATAAAATTTAATAATATTAAAATCAATTAAAATGAAAAAATTAATTCTAAGTGTGGCTTTTCTTGGCCTAGGTGTTTTCGGATTTGCTCAGCAAACTAAATCTTCATCCGTAGATCATTCTCAAAAGAAAGCAGAATATCTGCAAAAAATGAAGCAGGAACTGAATCTTTCAGATGCACAGGTTCTACAACTGAAAGAACTTCATGCAAAAAAACAAGCAGAAAGAAAACAGAATTTCGAAGCTAAAAAAGGTGACAGAGTGGAAAAAATGAAGCAGAACGAAGCGGAAATGCAAGCAATCCTGACTCCGGAACAATTCAAAAAATTCCAGGACCTGAAAGCCAAAAAAATGGCAGAAAGAAAAGAAAACTTTAGAAGTAGAAAAGCAGTTGATGCAGCGGTAGTTAAATAGTTTTTATTTTGTGGTTAATTTCAGAAGAGTCGTTATTTTTTAACGGCTCTTTTTTGTTATATTTGGGAAAAAATTAACAAAATGGTAAGTGAAACAATTATAAACCTAGTGAATGAGCAAATCACAAAAGAACAATATGCTGCACAGCTTTATTTATCGATGAGTGCTTGGTTCTACGCTCAGGATCTTGAAGGTATTGGCAACTACTTCCGCGTGCAGTCCAAAGAAGAGCTCATGCATGCCGACAAAATGTTTGATTATGTGAATGATATTGGCGGCAAAGTAATCCTGAATGAAATACCAAAACCACCAAACGAATTCAACAGCGCTCAGGAGATTTTTGAAAAAGCATTGGATCACGAAAGGTTGGTAACCAGAAGCATTTTCAATATTGTAAAAGCTGCAAATGATGAAAGCGATTTTGCAACTACCAGTTTTTTGCAATGGTTCATCAATGAACAAGTAGAGGAGGAGGCTAGCGCATCACTCCTTGTTACGAAAATCAAAATGGTAAAAGACAATCCGTCCGCGTTGTACCTTTTTGATCAGGAGCTGGCTCAAAGAGTTTTTGTTCCGACAGCAAATTAATTTATTTTACGAATGATGAAAAAACTAATAACCCTAATGGTGTTAATGTCTGTAAAGACGTTTTCACAAAGCTACGCTGTCTCAGAAATTCCCGAAGAACTTAAAAAAGATGCGAATGCTGTTGTTCGTAATATTTCTTCCGAATATCTAATAAAGGCAGAAAACAGTATCGAAGTAAAACAGAAAGCTATTATTTCTATATTAAATAAAGCTGGAGATGGCGGCTCTTATGTTTACATTCCTTACGATAAATACAGCAAAATTTCTGATATAAAAATCAAAGTTCTGGATGCGAATGGTAAGCAGATCCAAACTTACTCCAAAAGTGATTTGAATGATGTCAGCCAATCAGACGATTCTTATTTATACTCTGATGACAGGGCTCTACAGATGAGAATTGTACAGCCGGTTTATCCTTACACGATAGAAACTTCTTATACAGAACGTTCATCGGACACCGTATTTCTCCCGGTATTACAACCATATAAGGATGAAAATGTTTCCGTGCAAAGCTGGAGCATCGAATTTAAAAATGAATCTGGGATTAAGCTTCGGAAAAAAGTCACTGAAACTTCTTTTGGTAAAGCAGAAATTTTGGAATCCGATAATTATATCAAAGTACTGTATAAAAATATCCCGGCTTATAAGGAAGAAAATTATTCTCCAAATTACAAAAATGTCGTTTCCAAAGTTGAATTTGCTTTGGACAAAGCCTGCTTAAAAGGCGTTTGTGGCGATTTCTCCAACTGGAATAGTTTTGCGAATTGGTACAAAGGCTTACTGGAGCCTGTTTCTGTTATTACTCCCGAAATTCAGCAGGAAGTTAATGCTCTTAATCTTACAGGATCTGTGTCAGAAAAGGTACAGAAGATTTATCAATATATGCAAAGCAAAACGCGCTATGTTTTTGTGGCAATAGGAATCGGCGGATGGCAGCCAATGGCAGCGGATGACGTTAGAAAAAAAGGCTATGGCGACTGTAAAGCATTGACCAATTATATGAGGGTTCTTTTAAAGGCAGCCGGAATTCCGTCTTATTATTCAGTAATTTACAGTGATAAGACAGCGAAGGTTTTTGATAAAGATTTTCCAAGGATGGATGGGAATCACGTTATTCTTTATATCCCGACAGAAAACGGAAATATCTGGTTAGAAAATACTTCTCAGAATATTGCCTTCAATCATTTGAATTATGGGACAATGGATAGGAATGTGATTATGGTAAAAGATAATACAGCAGAAATCATTGATACCCCAAAATCTCTATCAGAAAATAATAGAGAGGTTTTAAGAATCAAAGCCAATATCGCGGCAGATAATACCTTGAATGTTTCGTCCAATTTTAATTTCTCCGGCGGAATGTACGATATGTTTCTGCCATTGATTTCACTTTCGCCGACAGATCAGAAAGATGCATTAAAAAGACGTTATGATTATCTTCAGTTTTCAAACATTGATTTGACAAATTTGACGAATGACAGAACTGAAGCAAAAATAAATTTTGATTTGAATTTTAAAGCAAATAATTATTCCAAATCTTTAGGATCTGATATCTATTTCCGTGCGATTCCTTTTTTGGATTCTGATTTCAATTTGGAAAACGCAGACAGGAAACTACCTATCGAGATTCCATTTGGATTCACAGATGATTATGAAATAGAATATACAATTCCGGACACTTACAGATTTTCCGAATCCATAGCGCCTGTCAACATTGAGTCTGAGTTCGGGAGCTTTTCTATGGAGTTCATACCTCAGGATAAAAAACTTCTAGTGAAAAGAAAATTTATGCTGAAAAAAGGGACTTTTCCTTCAGAAAAAATTTCGGAATACATCAATTTCAGAAAAAAAACAAATAAAATCGACCATACAAAAATCCTGATAACCAAACTATAACTTAATTAAATGAAGACCAAATTTTTACAATTAATTTTAACCTGTATTATTTTGCCAATTTTCGGACAGTATAAATATCTTGATATTCCGAAACTGGATAACAGCGATCTCAAATCCACAACCTATTCAAAAAATCCATCAGAAGCTGCAGAGATACTTTACAAGTCTTACCATTATTATATTACGGATGGTCAACTTAATTTGGACGTGGTAAGCCGTGTCAAGATTTATAAAAAAGATCAGGCAGAAAAATTTCTGAATCAGGAGATTTACACTTATGACGGTAAAAACAACAAATCGGAAAAGGTTACTTCTCTTAAGGTGTTGACTTATAATCTTGTAAATGACAAAGTAGAAACTACGACTGTCGAAAAAAATTCCAAATACAAATCCAAAGAATCCAAAAACTACACGGTTACAAAATTTGCTTTTGAAAATGTAAAAGATGGTTCTATTGTAGAATACAAATATTCGGTTTTATCACCATATGTCTGGTCTGTAGATAAGATTACAGTGGAAGATATAGTTCCCACACGCCGCTTCGACTATGTTTTGGACTTTCCGAAATATCTTGGATTTAATATAGATTATAAAGGAAGCCTTACTCCTAAAAACAGAGATGTAGCCGATAAGAATATCTACGGCGGAGAATATTACACGTACCGTTTTGGGTTTGAAAGTATAGCACCATTCAGAGATGAAATCTATGTTCATAATATAGATAATTATAGAACATCAATACGGGCAGAGCTCAACTCTACAAATATTACAAGGACACCTGGCGCTTATGATTATAGTGATATTGGCGGTTTCAAATCTTACGCTGTTACCTGGACGGACATCCGTAAACAGTTGTATGAGTCAGAATATTTTGGAGATCAATTGAAAAAGAAATCCTTGGTAAAAGACCTTCTCCCTGCCGACATCAAAAACATATCTTCTCCACAAGAAAAGGCTGCGGCAATTCTTAAATTTGTTCAGAAAAATTATACGTGGAATAATTATTATACAGTAGGCGCAGAAGACGGAAAAGGAATTAGAAATCTTCTGGAAACCAAAGTCGGAAGCTCGGGAGAAATCAATCTGTTGATGATCTTGCTGATGAGAAGTGCAGGTCTGGATGCGCAGCCTATAGTTTTATCTACCATAGGAAGAGGTATTTTATTGGATTATTCGCCTTCCGTTAATCAGCTGAATTATGTTCTGGCCGGTCTGGACGTTGGAGGAAAGTTTATAATTTATGATGGCACTTCTAAAATGACGGTTCCCAATCTTATCCGGCCATCGGCACTCAATTATAATGGGTATTTGATGACAGATAAAGAAGCTAAAAAAGTAAATATCTTCTGTCCTGAGAAAAGCACCACATATCTGACCGTAGATGCGAAACTTACTCCGGACGGAACAATGGCTGGTTCTTTTTCCGATAAAGATACAATGTTGTACGCGATGATGAATAATGAAAAATATGAGGAAGATAAAGCTGCATATCAGAAAGAATCTTACAAAGACCGATACACTTTTCCATTTACCAATATCAAAACAGAATTGCTGGACAATAATGCTTTTCAAACCAGTTTCGATTTTGATTCTGACAGTTTTGTAGATGGAATCGGTGGTAAACTGGTTTTCAATCCATTGTTGTTTTTATACAGCAAGTCTCATCAATTTGATCAATCGGATGAGAGAAAATCCCCAATCGAACTTTACACTGGTTACGATAAAATCAAAAAAGTGACAATCACGTTACCAGAAGGATATACTTTTGAGAATGTTCCCAAATCCAAAAAGTTCCGAACGGAAGACAGCGCAATCCAGTATGTTTACAAAGTGACGCAGGAAGGAAATAAACTCACAGTAGAAACCACGACAACTGTGGAAGACCCGGTTTATCCGAAAGAATATTATCCGGCTTTCAAACAGATTTTCGATAACATTACAAAAATGGAAGGCCAGGTTGTAACGGCTATTAAGAAATAGAAAATTAAAATCCCGGTAATTATTTTCCGGGATTTTTTATTTTTAGTCGCAGAGCGACGACTGTTAGTGGCAATTATATAAATCTTTGAGCAAAGCTCTAGAGGAGTGATATGTTTGTAGAAAATTAATAACCAACCAACATACAGCTCCACAGGAGCGACACGAATTCCTTAACTAAATGTAGATCACATCCGTCTTCAAAACCTTTTTACCAAACTGCTCCAGTTTTTCCCGGTAGAGATCCACCTGTTTCTGGTCTTTTTCCTTCTCAATTCCCGTTTTGAAATCCACGATGATGAAACCTTCTTTTGTTTTAATTAATCTATCAGGGCGATATGTTTTCGAAGTTCCTTCCTCCAAAGAAAGCATATCTCTTTCGTTGATAATTGTAAGATTTTCCTGAAAATAGGAAGCATAATTATGATCATTAATGATATTTTCGATGCGTTCTAAGATTGAAATTTTCTCCTCACTTGTAATTATTCCCTCTAGTAAATAGGAGTTAATAACTTTCAATACATCTTTTTCTGTTTTGATTTTAGATAAAATTTCGTGCGTGAAGATTCCCATTCTCACGTGTTCCACCCGGTTTTGATAGCTTTTGGATGAGGTCGCAATTTCAATGTTCGAAGCTTTCTCCGTTTTCTGGGAAATAGAATTGATGTTCTCGGATAAATATTCTTTTTTCTCTTTTTGCTTTTGTTTTTTTAAGGATTCTGATGACACTTCATAAACATCAAAAGAGTCTAATAATTCACCATTTTCCACAGGCTGAAATTGAGATGCAAAATCAAATAATTCTAGATGATTAGCAGATTTATTCGGTTTTTCAAGGTAGAAAAATAATTGTTCCACAGGTCGCGTTGTGGCAACGTATTGAATGCAAAATCTATCAATTTTATTTCGGTAAGAATTAATCAAATTGAAACCTGCCAATTCCTCATCATATCTTTCCAGTTCAGGCGAAAATTGATTCAGAATCACGGTTTTCAGTTCATCTTCACTTCCCAGATCAAACCATTCCGAGAATTTTTTGTCGCTGTTTTCATTTCGCATCGGAATGAAGACTATTGGGAACTCCAAACCTTTAGCTTTATGAATCGTCATAATCTGGATCGCATCTACATTTTCACTCGCCTGAATACTTATTTTCGAAGCTTCATCATCCCAGTATTTCAGAAATTCTTTCAGCGTTGCACCTGTATTTTGCGTGTAATTGTGAAGCATTTCCAGAAAATTCAAAAGGAAATCCGTTTCCTTATTTTCAACAGAGAATTCGTGAATGTAATATTCAATAAAGTTGTAAAGATTAAGTTGCGGAATGTCCTTCTGAATAAGCGTGACATTGTATTTTTCATTAATGAAATCTTCAATATCTTTCTTGTTTTCAAACTTCAAAATTTCCTTTATTTCGGAAGTGAAATCTGCCATTGTAATTCTACTGGAAACATTCAGGAAATACATCATTTTCACAAGAAACTGACGGTTTTTCGGAACGAGATTCCATTTCAAAAATTCGATTAAAGCTTTTATGGTAAAGGCCAAATCCAAGGTCAAGCCTTTTTCAGAAATCGTTTTGATGTAAGTTTCTTTTCCTTTGTAATTGACTTTCAAATTTCCCAAAAGCTGAGAATAATTGAAAATATCCGAATTGCCTCTGCAAAGAATCGTGATGTCCGAGAAATCGAAACCATTATCCAGACTTTCCTGAATGTCATTCTGCATTTTCGCCACCGTTTCATCATAAAAAACGTTCTTGGTAGAGTTTTCCAAAAGATGAATTTTTACGCGACCTTCCAACTTGGATTTTGATTCCTGCAAGGCATTTTCGCCGAAGATTTTCTGATGTTCATCGTTCAAATCGCCGGACATAAAATCGTACAGCTTGTTATTAAAATCAACAATATTCTTCGCACTTCGCCAGTTGAAACCGAGATTTTCTGCCGTTGCAAATTTGGGCGTGATTTCTTTTTTGTTAATGATATTGAGCATCAGTTCACTTTCGCCACCACGGAATCTGTAGATGCTTTGTTTTGGGTCGCCAACGATGGTGAAACTCGTGTCGTCCGACGTAATGCTGTTGTCCCGAAGTGGAAGGAAATTCTGCCATTGCATCGTGGAAGTATCCTGAAATTCATCAAAGAAATAATGCTGAAACTGCGTCCCAACTTTCTCATAAATAAATGCTGAAGGTTCATTCCGAAGATTTTCATTAATCAAAATATTGAATTTCGAAAGCAAAACCAAATCATTCTCTTCCTCAATTTCCAATAATTTTTTCTGAATGTCGGCATTCACTTTCAAAGGCAAAATCGCTTGTAGAACTTTTTCTTTTTTCTGAGAATTAATATACAAATCAATGATTTCTCGCCGCCACGAAATCAATTGCGGCAAAATATCCTGAATCTCGGCTTGCTTGTGTTTTCCTTTTGTGGAAGCGCCTTTCAAGAAAGTTTCAATCTTCGAATCTTCGGAAGTTGTCGGGAACGGAAATTTTTTATCCTTAATTTTATGAAACTCCAGAATATTAACAAAAAAACCACCAATTCCACTTTTTCCACCAGCAAAATCCTCAATCTCAATATCTTTGCTTTTGATTAAGTCTAACGCTTTTTTTGCAATTTCAAGCGATTCTGATTTTAGATTTTGAATCGTTTCACGAAGTTCGGTTTTCTTGTTTTCATAAGCTTCCCATTCAAAATCTTTATTGGCCTGAAGTGGTTGATAATGAACATCACTCACAAATTTCTTCGCCGAATTATAAAGCGTTTGGTTGAGATTGACACGTTCATTATTATCAAGATTATAGTTGACGTAATCCATAAAAGCATCGGAAACGGTTTCATCTTCGCCAATCTCATCCAGCATTTTGTCAACCGCTTCTATCAAATAAGGTTCCGGCTGAATTTCCAAATTGAAGTTCTGAGCCAATCCCAATTCGTAGGAAAAACTCTTGACCAATCGGGAATTGAACTTGTCAATCGTTCCAATGTTCAAGGTCGAGTAGTGGTGCAAAATATAATCAAGAACTTTCTGCGAACGGTAATGCAAATCGTCCAACGTAATCCTGTAACCCTGATTCGCTAAAGCTTCCTGAATGTTCTTCAGATCCTGATTTTCGAAATAATTATCTTTTACAAATTCGCCGAGATAGAAAAGGATTCTTTCCTTCATTTCTTTGGCCGCTTTATTTGTGAAAGTCAATGCCAAAATGGTGCGGATCGCATCAGATTGATTAGGGAATCTTAAGCAGATCATCAGTAAACTCTGAACCAAACGGTACGTTTTGCCAGAGCCGGCGGAAGCGTTGATGACAGTGTATGAGTTTTGCATATTAACAAAGATAAGAGAACTAAGATACAAGAATCAAGGGAAAAGAAACAAGATGAAGAATTAAACATTCCGACAAAGTAAATTTTTCACTTGGCTTTGTTCGTTCTTTGTTTATTGTATGTTCGATCTTTGTTCGATCAAAGCTTGTTTGTTTGTGTTTAATTTAAAACTTGTTTTTGATTTAAAATTTTAATTAAAACCTATTCTAAAATTAATAGTTAGTAGAAAAATTTTTTCTCTGATGTTTAGTTCTCAGATTTCTACATCATAATCCAATCGGAAAGACTTTCTATGATGAATCGTAGGTCCGAATTTTTTGAGTCCCTTTTGATGTGTTTTTGTACAGTAACCAAAATTGGTGTTCCATCCATATTCAGGAAATTCGTCGTGAAGTTTGATCATCAGGTTGTCCCGGTAATTTTTTGCAATGATAGAAGCGGCGGCAATTGATAGATATTTACTGTCACCTTTGATGATGCAATGATGCGGTGTGTAATTGTAAGGATGGAATCTGTTTCCGTCAACTAAGATTAATTCCGGGCGGTTTTTAAGTTGATCCAAAGCCAAATGCATGGCGTGGATACTGGCATTGAGGATATTATGCTTGTCTATAAATTCCGGAGATAATTCTGCGATTGCAAAGTCGACTGCATTTTCACGGATATAAATGTCAAGACTTTGTCTTGTTTTAAAATTTAACGTTTTAGAATCGTTAACCAAATTTTGCTTAAAGTTTTTATTGACTATCACGGCAGCAGCGACCACCGGTCCGGAGAGGCAACCTCTTCCCACCTCGTCGCAGCCCGCTTCTAAAAGTGTTTTTGAAAAGTTTTTTAATAAAGACATAATAAATATTACTTGTCAAAGTTATAGAAATAGTAAACTTTACATAATACAATTAACAAATTTTTAACAATTTGTGTTGTATATATTAATAAAGTTTTGCATTTTTGTTTATTGAAAAATTTGATTTGATATGAAAAAATTAACAACAAGCGTTTTAGCAGTGGTTCTTTCGTCGTCTTTTGCAGTTGTTTCTGCACAAACGGTACAAGACTCAGCTAAGACACAAGATATCGAAGGCGTTGTAGTAACGGCTTTGGGTATCAAGAGAGAAAAGAAAGCATTAGGCTACGCTGCTCAAACAATTACTGGTGATAATATATCAGATGCTGGTCAAAGCAATGCAGTTAGTGCATTATCTGGTAATGTAGCTGGTGTTCAGGTAACTGCCACTTCTTCCATTGGAGGATCTACTCGTATTACTATGAGAGGTATTAGCTCTATTACAGGAGAGAACAGACCTTTGATCGTTGTGGATGGTGTTCCTTTGGATAACACTAATATTAACAGTACTGATACACAGAGAGGTGCCGGGGGTAGAGATTATGGTGATGCTACTTTTGACATTAGTCCTGATGATATCGAAAGTGTAACGGTATTAAAAGGTGGTCCTGCTGCAGCTCTTTATGGTGCAAGAGCAGGTAATGGTGCGATACTTTATACCACTAAATCTGCTAAAAAAGGAAAGGCTTCAGTAGAAATAAATACTGGAATCAGTTTTGAAAGTGCTTATATTTCTCCTAAGTTGCAGAACCAATATGGTGCTGGTCTTTCTAGTACTCTTCCAACTCAGGTTATTAATGGGCGAACTTACAATATCATGGAATATGAGACTGATGCGTCTTGGGGACCAAAATATGATGCAAATCTAATGCATTTGCCTTGGTATGCTTTTGATCCGGAATTTTCAAATGACTATTTAAAAGAAGTTCCATTTGTAGCGCCGAAAAATGATGTAGATAGTTTTTGGGATACGGGTGTAAATTATACTAATAACTTTTCAGTATCACAATCATTTAATGATACTAATGTAAGATTATCATATACCAACACTCAACTTAATGGTATTGTTCCAAATTCGAAGGTTAATAAAGACAATCTATCAATCAATCTTAATACAAAGCTATCAGAAAAGTTAAAAGCTGAAGCTAACATTAATTATGTTGTAACTAGAGGTTACAACAGACCTGAGACCGGATATGGTGACAATTCATTACCACAGAAATTTTATCAATTTGGACAGAGAAGTTTAGACTTTGGCAAGCTTCGAGACTATAAGTTAGCTGACGGAAGCCAAAGAACTTGGAATAGAACCGCGTGGAATGATCCAACGCCACTATATTCTGATAACCCATATTGGATCATAAACGAAAATATTTCCCTTGATAAGAGGGTTAGGACTTTTGGAGCCGCGGGATTGACTTATAGTTTTAATAAACATTTATCTGCTACAGGAAAAGTTTATGCAGATACTTATTCGATTACTAACTCCACCAGAGTTGCTGTAGGTTCTGCAGGAATACCTGGATATTTGATCAACAAAAGAAATATTTCTGAATATAACTACGAAGGTAGACTTCAGTATGATAATACTTTTGGAGATTTCAGTGTAACATCATCAGCTGGTTTTAATTATCGTGATAATAAAAATGAGCGTTTAACTGGTCAAACTGTTGGTGGATTGGTTATTCCAAATCTTTATAACTTAAGTAACAGTTTAGGGGCTGCTCAGACATCCAACTACGAAGATCATCTAGCTGTAAAAAGTTTATTTTACTATGCGTCTTTAGGATATAAGGATATGCTATTTGTTGAAACAACTGGTAGAAATGATTGGTTTTCAAATGTTAACGAGGATCAATTCTATCCTTCTGTGACAGGTAGTTTTGTCTTTACAAAATTAGTCAATGCAGATTGGTTAAGTTTTGGTAAATTAAGAGGAGGTTGGTCGAAAATAGCCACTTCTGGGGCTTCTACTTTCATCAGAGACAATTATACCGAGGTTGGAGCTGTGATAAATGGTGTTCTAGTAACAAACCCATTTGGAGGTGCGCCTATGTATTCAAATCCTAACACAAACAATGACCCAAACATTGCTCCAGAGTTGAAATACACAAAAGAAATTGGATTAGAATTAAGTTTGTTTAAAAGTAGAGTTGGATTAGATGTTACTTATTATGATGTTACATCTAAAGGACTTATTCTTCCCGTTCCAGTAGATCCATCAACAGGATTCTTATTTACAAGAATTAATGCTGGGGAAATGACAAATAAAGGTATTGAAGCATCTTTAAATCTTACTCCAGTTAAGACAGAAAATTTTTCTTGGAGTTTAGCTGCCAATTTTGCGAAAAATGTTAATAAGTTAGTTACATTAAAAGATGATCTAGAAAGATACATTATAACTAACGCTCCTTTTCGTGCACAGTTAGCTGCCGAAGTAGGTTCTGCTTATGGTGCGATCTTAGGAACTGATTTTGTTTATGATGGTAATGGAAACAAAGTGATCGATGCTAATGGTTTCTACAAAGTGTCTGCATTGAAAAACTTGGGTTCAATTTTACCGGAATATAATTTAGGTTTAAGATCTACGTGGAAATATAAAAGTA
Source organism: Chryseobacterium sp. TB1-D10 (assembly GCF_059803555.1). Classification (NCBI taxonomy): domain Bacteria; kingdom Pseudomonadati; phylum Bacteroidota; class Flavobacteriia; order Flavobacteriales; family Weeksellaceae; genus Chryseobacterium; species Chryseobacterium sp. TB1-D10. The sequence goes on from NZ_JAPFHB010000005.1 coordinate 162,589, forward strand.
TTTCATTATCAGCATTGGTAGATATTCAGCAAGGTGGAAAATATTTCTCAACTACTAATATGTGGGGTCATTACTCAGGTATGCTAGAAGATACTGCCTTAGGTGGAAACAGAGAAGGTGGTGTGGTTCTAGATGGAGTAAAAGAAGATGGTACTCGTAATGATGTTAATATCTCTGCAGTTGAGTGGGGTGGTGCATACTATGGTGGTGTAGATGCTTTAAACGTTTTTGATGCAAGCTACGTCAAATTGAGAGATATTACTTTATCTTACGATCTTCCTAAAAGTATTATAGGAAGTGCTTTCCAAGGAATTAGAGTTTCTGCATTTGGACGTAATTTATTTGCTTGGAACTTAGACAATAAAGGAATTGATCCTGAAAATACTTCTTATGGATCAGGAAACATTCAAGGTTTAGAAGGTGGTTCACTACCATCAACTAGAATTTACGGTTTTAACGTTAATTTTAAATTTTAATAAAAATGAAAAAGATATTTTATATAATATCAGCAGTCACTATGCTACTCAGCATTAATAGTTGCGCTGATAAATTTGATGAGATTGATGTCAATAATAATCAAACTAGCAATCCTCTAACATATGGTCTTTTCAATAGTGCCAATAGAGAGTATATGACAGAGATGAGAGGTTCTTTCTCTTCTGGAAGAGTTGCCTTGCCTTGGATACAATATTCTGCGCAAAGAGCCTATACAGAAGAAGACAGATACCAGTATCGTTTAACCAGTGGAGTTGCTATTTGGTCTGTTTCTTATAGAGTTGCTACCGATTATAAGCAAATTATTGATCTGAATACAGATCCTTTGACTAAAGCGCAAATGAGTGCATATGGCCCTAACAATAATCAGATTGCGGCTGCAAGAACAATGTTAGCTTATACATTTTTAAATTTGGCTGACTCTTTTGGTGATATTCCATATTGGTCATATGGTAATAAAGACGCAGATTTCCAAGCATTACAGATTAACTCTGAGCTGCAGCCAAAATTTGCTAGTCAAGCGAAAGTCTACGCTGATATTTTGAAAGAATTGAAAGAAGCATCCGAAATGATCGAGCCAGGAGTGGTATTTACATCCGGTGATAGATTGTTTGGTTCTGGAGCTAAATTGAAAAAGTTTGCAAATTCACTTCGACTAAGAGTTGCTACGAGAGTTAAAGGCGTTGTTCCTGGAGCTGAAGCTCATATAGCTGATGCAATCGCATCTGGTGTCATGACTTCAAATGCGGATACTGTAGGTTTGACTTTTGAAGCAAATTTAACTTATCCTTCACCAATGTATACTGATTTTCAGACAAGATCTGATCTTGCTGTATCAAAAACATTCGTGGAATTACTTAAAGGTCAAAGAGGAAATTTTGGTCTAGATCCACGATTGTTTAAGTATGCAACTCCTAAAGGAACAACGAAAGCTCTAATCCTTGCCGGAACTTCTCCCGAATCTACAAATCCTGATGATTTTAATGGAATGCCATACGGGATTGCTAGTTCGGCAGCGCCTAGCCAAGCTTCATCAGCCAATTTCTTCAGTAAAAATGTTTATAGAACGGACTATACAGAAGTTTATATGGAATATGCTGAAGTTCAATTTCTTTTAAGTGAGGCTAACAGTTGGTCTCAAGCTAATTATATTAACGGAGTAAGATCATCTCTTACAAGATGGGGTGTGAGCCAAGCATCCGCAGACGCTTATGTAGCATCATTACCAGCGGCTAGTAAAGAAACAGTATTGAACCAAAAATATATTGCTCTTTACATGCAGCCGTATGAGGCTTGGGCAGAATATCGTAGAACTGGTTATCCGAATACATTATTGTTGCCTGGACAAACTGGTACTTATAATGTCCCTTATGAAGGTGCTACGACTTATACATTTACCTCATTAATTGCAGGGTTAACAGATTTACCAACTAGATTATTCTATCCAACATCTGTTCAATCTCTAAATCGTGTAAATTACGAAGCAGCATCTAACAATATTGGAGGGGATAAAATGAGTAGTAAACTAATCTGGGATAAAAACTAATAATTAGTTTTTATTCTAAAATTTTTAAAACCCGCATTTTGCGGGTTTTTTGCCTGAACTTTCCATCAAAAAAAAAACCCTGAGAATATTTCTCAGGGTTTTGTATTTATATATTTAAAAGGAAACTTACTTCCCTTACTTCCCAAACAATCCACCGCCCATTCCTGGCATATTCGGCATTTTGCTCATCATCTGCATCATTTGTTTACCTTGAGGGCCTTGCATCATTTTCATCATTTTTCCCATTTGGTCAAACTGTTTCATTAATGCGTTTACATCTTCGATTTTTCTTCCGGCACCTTTTGCAATTCTTTGTTTTCTGGATACATTAATAATAGAAGGTCTTCTTCTTTCATCTGGTGTCATAGAATGGATGATCGCTTCGATGTGTTTGAAGGCATCATCGTTGATGTCCACATCTTTGATGGCTTTTCCAACACCCGGGATCATTCCCATCAGATCTTTCATATTACCCATCTTCTTGATCTGATTGATCTGCTTCAAGAAATCATCAAAACCAAATTCATTCTTCGCAATTTTCTTATGAAGTTTTTTTGCTTCCTCTTCATCAAATTGTTCCTGAGCTCTTTCTACCAAGGAAACAACATCTCCCATTCCAAGGATCCTGTCCGCCATCCTTTCCGGGTAGAAAAGATCCAAGGCTTCCATTTTTTCTCCCGTTGAAATAAATTTGATTGGCTTCTCTACAACAGAACGAATCGTCAAAGCCGCTCCACCTCGTGTATCACCATCCAATTTCGTAAGAACAACACCGTCGAAGTTCAGAACATCATTAAAGGTCTTCGCCGTATTCACAGCATCCTGACCCGTCATAGAATCTACAACAAACAAAGTCTCGTTCGGTTGAATAGTACTATGAACGGACTTAATCTCGATCATCATCTGCTCATCAATTGCCAAACGTCCGGCCGTATCCACGATCACCGTATCAAAACCGTTCGATTTTGCATAGTTGATGGCGTTGGATGCGATTGAAGTTGGGTTTTTATTTTCAAGTTCTGTATAAACTTCAACATTGATCTGTCCACCCAAAACTTTCAACTGATCGATTGCTGCGGGTCTATAAACGTCACAAGCCACCAAAAGTGGTTTCTTGCTGCGTTTTTGTTTCAGATAATTCGCTAATTTTCCAGAGAACGTCGTTTTCCCAGAACCTTGAAGTCCAGCAATTAGAATAACACTTGGTTTCCCGGAAAGGTTGATGCCTTCCTGGCTTCCACCCATCAATTCCACCAACTCGTCGTGAACGATTTTCGTCATCAATTGTCCCGGCGTAAGTGATGTCAGAACGTTTTGTCCCAACGCTTTATCTTGCACGCGTTTCGTAAGGTCTTTTGCAACTTTGTAGTTCACATCGGCATCTACGAGTGCACGTCGGATTTCTTTTACAGTTTCTGCAACGTTGATTTCCGAGATTTTTCCGCGACCGGAAATATTATGAAGCGCCTTATCTAGCTTATCTTGTAAACTGTTGAACATAACTTTTGTAATATATTAAGGTTGCAAAAATAAGAAAATTTAAACAAAGGAAACAGAATCAACCATCACTTATCAATCATCATTTATCATTTATCTTATTTGACTCCGTCGAACCTGAAGGTTTGGGCAGCTTTATCCGTCTTCCGTTCCCGCTTTTTTTGTGATTGCGACAGAAGTTTTTGCATCAGTAGAACCATTTAGCAATCGCAATCACAAAAAAGAGCTCCACTTAGGTCGGGCTGCAGATTCACGATAAAACGAACCTTATCTATATGTATAAATTTATGTTATTTAAACTCGGTTCGAATCAGGGATTTTAAATTACAAAGAAAGCCTTGTAAAGGCGAACTGTTAATAGAAATCAATCGACCTATGTAATCTAAACTCCAGAGGAGCGACCTTTGAAGACATTCATTTTAAAAATATAAAACACCATTTCTTCAAAATGTTTAATTATTTTATGATATCAATTTTGCGCATATATATGTTTCAATAAAAATATTTTCGATTTTCCTCATTAACAGGTCGCTCCTTCGGAGCTTTGCGTATTGTGATGAATTGGTTTCTATTAACAGGTTACCGCTCTGCGGTTTTAATTTTTACAATAGAATTTTTAGTCAGATTAGATCAATCTAATTTCCGTTTCCAAACTTAAAAAAATAAACTTCCATCTTCCAGCTTCTGACTTCAAACTTTAATGTTTACTTTTGCAAAAATCAAATTTTGGAAGACAAACAAAACAATCCTTCAAGTTCATTGCGGAAATATGGGAAATATTCTTCCGTAGTTTTCCAGATGCTGTTCATCATCGGGATTTCATTTTGGGGCGGACATCAGTTGGATCTGTATTTCGAAACCGGCTCCAATGTTTTGGTTTTGGTAATCGGACTCAGCGGACTTTGTCTTTCACTGTACACAACGCTTAAACGTCTCGAAATTTTAAATAAAGAAGAAAATGAAGAACAAAAGTAATATCGTTATCAGTGTTGTATTTTTCCTGACATTTATTATTCATTTCGCCATTTGGAAGTTCGTTTTTCATTTGGATGAAGTCACGATTATTAAGTTTTATCTCTTCTTAAGTGTCATTTTTATGATGATGATAACATTACTTTTAATCATCAACAGAACCTTTCCGCAATTTGTAGGAATGTCTGTCATAGGACTGATTTTAGTGAAATTCGGGTTAATGTATATGATCAAGAATAAGCTTCATTTTGAGGCAATTCCGAATTTTAAATTCCACTTTATCATTCCTTATTTTGTTCTCACTGCGTTGCTTACCTATTATGCAATACAGTTAATTAATTATGACAAAAAACAGTAAATTAATTCTTCAAAAGAGAAAAAATAGTCTATTTTTGCAAAACGAAAAAAAAATCTATCGATGCTAAAGAAAACAGCAATTTTATTTTACAGTTTATTCGCATTTACAACGGCTTTCGCTCAACACGAAACTGTTGAAAATCAACACGGTAAGCCTGTAACTGAAACGCCTGCACTTTCTGAAAAAGATGAGAGAGCAAATGTAGTTAAAGAATTTGTGGATCATCACATTTTGGATGCTCACGACGTTGCATTGATGGTAAAAGATGGTCACCATATCGGTTTTCCATTGCCGGTCATTATTTATGACGAAGGTTTTCATACTTTCATGAGTAATACGGAAGGTGTGGACGGTCACGAATTCATCCACGGTTCTCCGGTAGAAAGTAATGGTAAATTCTACACACTTCACCACGAAAAAATTTACAGAACAGATTCAAAAGGAACTTTGACTTTAGATAAAGATCATCACCCGACTGAGAAAAGAGTTTTGGATTTATCTATTACAAAAAGTGTTTTGGTAATTTTCTTAGTAGCAGTTTTGATGCTGATCATCTTCGGAGGAATGGCGAGATCTTATAAGAAATCTTTGGTACCTTCAGGTGCTGCGAAATTCCTTGAGCCATTGATTATTTTCATTAGAGATGATATTGCTATTCCAAACATTGGGCATAAGTACAAGAGATTTATGGGTTATTTATTAACTGTATTTTTCTTCATCTTGTTCTTAAACGTATTAGGGTTAATGCCTTTCGGAATCAACGTTACTGGTAATATTGCGATTACATTCTTCTTAGCAATTTTAACTTATTTGATTACGACTTTCTCAGGATCAAAAGATTACTGGAAACATATCTTCTGGATGCCAGGCGTTCCTGTGCCAATGAAGTTTATTATGATGCCAATCGAATTGCTTGGGACTTTGACAAAACCATTTGCATTGATGATTCGTCTTTTCGCGAATATGACAGCAGGTCACATAGTTGTAATGACGTTGATTGGGTCAATTTATATTTTCGAGAACTGGATCGCAGGTGTTGCATTTCCGTTCCTGACATTGGTTATTTATTTACTGGAAGTATTAGTAGCGTTTTTGCAGGCTTATATTTTCACTATGCTTTCCGCTTTATTTATAGGAATGGCAGTAGAAGAACATGAGCACGATCACGCTCATTAATTAAATTATAAAAAACAATTTTTAAATTATATACATTATGGAAATTCCTAGAATTATTGGTGCAGGTCTTATTGTACTAGGTGTAGGTATCGGTCTTGGAAAAATTGGTGCTGCTGCTCTTGAAGCGATCGCTAGACAACCAGAGCAATCTGGAAAGATCCAAACTGCTATGCTTATTGCTGCTGCACTTGTAGAAGGTGTTGCTTTCGCTGCGTTGTTCGCATCATAAGCCAAAAAACAAACATTGTTACAGCGGTTGGCTGTAGCAATGTTTTATATTTAAAAATTTTCAAAAAAAAATTAATCTAACGATATAATGGAATTACTTCATCAGTTTTCATCAGGATTGTTTATCATCCAGTCCATCATTTTTTTAGCTTTGCTATTCTTACTAGGGAAGTTTGCCTGGAAACCAATTCTTAAATCAATAGACGAGAGAGAAACATCTATCATTGATGCTCTTAATCAAGCTAAATTGGCTAAACAGGAAATGGCTCAGTTGAAAGAAGATAACGAAAGAATCCTTCGTGAAGCCAGAGCAGAGAGAGATGGTATCTTGAAAGAAGCTAGAGATATGAAAGATAAAATCGTAAATCAAGCTAAAGACAGCGCTAAAGTTGAAGGCGAAAAAATGATCGAAGCGGCTAGACAATCTATCCAAACTGAGAAAAATGCTGCAATGGCAGATATCAAAACTCAAATCGGAACTTTGTCTGTAAGCATCGCTGAAAATATCTTGAAAGAGAAATTAAACAACGATGGTGCGCACAACGCTTTGGTAGAAAATATTCTTAACAAATCTAACCTTAACTAATCAGGATGTTAACATCTAAAGTAGCTAAAAGATACGCACAGGGTCTATTGGATTTCACGCAGGAGTCTGGTAACACAGATGCTGTTTTCGGTGAGATGAAGGATATTGTAAAAATAATGTCTTCTTCCAAAGAGCTGAATCAGTTTGTGAATACGCCGATTATTGATGCAAAAAAGAAAGAAGCCATCGCTTTGGAGATCTTCAAAGATTTCTCTCAGGTTTCTAAGAACATCATCCGTTTGGTCATCAAACAAGGCAGAGAATCTCAGCTTAGAAATATCGCTCAGGAATTCATCAATAAAGTAGAAGACATCAAAGGTACGCAGCGTATCTCTTTGGTAACAGCTTCGCCTCTATCGCAAGAAAATATTCAGAAGATCATTACGGATTCCAAAATGGTAAACGTTTCTAACTATGACTTGGAAACGATCGTAAAACCAGAAATCTTGGGAGGTTATATCCTAAGAGTGGGAGATCAGCAGATCGATGCATCAGTAAGAACAAAACTGGGCAATATCAAAAAAGAATTTCAACTTAATTAAGAAAAAACAACCATATAATGGCAGAAATAAATCCGGCAGAAGTATCAGCGATACTGAAGCAGCAATTAGCAAATTTCGATACTCAATCTAACGTAGAAGAAGTTGGTACTGTTCTTACGATAGGGGATGGTATTGCTCGTGTTTACGGTTTAGAAAACGTACAGTACGGAGAATTGGTAAGATTCCAGGCTGGAGTTGAAGGTATCGTTCTTAACCTTGAAGAAGATAATGTTGGGGTTGCACTTCTTGGTGAATCCAAATTGGTAAAAGAAGGTGATACTGTAAAAAGAACAAACAGAATCTCTTCTATCAAAGTGGGTGAAGGAATGCTGGGTAGAGTTGTAGATACTCTTGGTAATCCTATCGACGGTAAAGGTCCTATCACTGGTGAGCTTTACGAAATGCCATTGGAAAGAAAAGCGCCGGGAGTTATCTTCCGTCAGCCGGTAACAGAACCACTTCAAACAGGTATCGTTGCTATTGACTCCATGATCCCTGTAGGAAGAGGACAAAGAGAGTTGATCATTGGTGACAGACAAACTGGTAAAACAGTTGTGGCTATTGATACCATTATCAATCAAAGAGAATTTTATGATGCTGGGCAACCGGTATATTGTATATATGTTGCAATTGGGCAAAAAGCTTCAACTGTAGCGCAGATCGTTAAAACATTAGAGGACAAAGGTGCTTTGGCTTACACAGTAATCGTTGCAGCTAACGCGTCTGATCCAGTTCCAATGCAGGTTTATTCTGCAATGGCAGGTGCATCTATCGGAGAATTCTTCAGAGACTCTGGTCGTGCAGCTTTGATCGTTTATGATGATCTTTCAAAACAAGCGGTTGCTTACCGTGAGCTTTCTCTATTATTGAGAAGACCACCGGGACGTGAGGCTTATCCAGGTGACGTTTTCTACCTTCACTCAAGACTATTGGAAAGAGCAGCGAAAATCATTAAAGATGATACGATTGCAGCTCAGATGAATGACTTGCCAGAATCTCTAAGACCATTGGTAAAAGGTGGCGGTTCTTTGACAGCACTTCCAATTATCGAAACTCAGGCTGGTGACGTTTCTGCATATATCCCGACTAACGTAATCTCGATTACAGATGGTCAGATCTTCCTGGAGACAGACCTTTTCAACTCAGGAGTTCGTCCGGCGATCAACGTTGGTATCTCTGTATCCAGAGTTGGTGGTAATGCACAGATCAAATCAATGAAAAAAGTTTCTGGTACTCTTAAATTGGACCAGGCTCAATATAAAGAATTGGAAGCGTTTGCAAAATTCGGTTCTGATTTGGATGCTGCTACAATGGCAGTGATCTCAAAAGGGGAAAGAAACGTGGAGCTTTTGAAGCAACCAGTGAACTCTCCACTTCCGGTAGAAAATCAAGTAGCGATGATCTACGCAGGAACTGAGAATCTATTGAGAAACATCCCTATCAAAAAGGTAAAAGAATTCCAGGTAGAATATGTGGATTTCTTGAAAAACAAACATCCGGAAGTAATGGCAGCTCTTAAATCCGGAAAAATTGATGATCAATTGACTGGCGTTTTGAAGCAAGTAGCGACAGAACTTTCTGCGAAATACAACTAAAAAAGTTCAATGTTCAAGGATTCAAAATCTAAAGTTTTGAAACCTTGAACTTTTCAAACAATAATCTTTGAGCTAAAGAATGGCAAACTTAAAAGAAATACGAGGCAGGATTACATCTATATCTTCTACGATGCAGATCACAAGCGCTATGAAAATGGTTTCCGCTGCGAAACTGAAGAAAGCGCAAGATGCAATCGTAATGCTAAGACCTTATTCTGAAAAACTTCAGGAGATCATACAGAATGTAAGTGCGGCGTCTGATGCAGAGAACATCTCGGAATTTGCATTGGAAAGAGAAGTGAAAAAAGTACTTTTCATCACCGTGACTTCCAACAGAGGTTTGGCCGGAGCTTTCAACTCATCTGTGATCAAAGAACTTAACATTCAGTTTTCTGCAAACGAAAACACGGAGATAGAAGTTTTGACAGTAGGTAAAAAAGCCTTCGATGCGGTGAGAAGAAACAAAACAGTTTACGAAAACCACAGTTCACTTTTCGACAATCTTTCTTTCGATCACGTTTCAAATATGACAGAGAAAGTGATGTCAGACTTCAAAGCGGGCAAATTTGATAAAGTCTATGTTGTTTACAACAGATTCATCAATGCAGCAACGCAGGAAGTAGTAACAGAGCAGGTTTTGCCAATTTCATCAACTGCAGAGGAGAAAGCTGGTTCAGCAGATATCAATGTAGATTATATCTTCGAACCGGGCAGAAAAGAAATTCTTGATGTCTTGATTCCAAAATCCATCAAGACTCAGATCTTCAAAGCTATTCTGGATTCCGTAGCATCCGAACACGGTGCAAGGATGACAGCAATGCACAAGGCGACCGACAATGCAGACGCACTTAGAAGTGATTTAAAAATCTTCTACAACAAAGCAAGACAGGCAGCCATCACCAACGAAATATTAGAAATTGTTTCTGGAGCAGAAGCGCTCAAGAACAGTTAATAAAGATAAAGTTAAAGTTAGTAGTTAGTTATAAAAAGCATTGAGGGTCAAACTTCAGTGCTTTTTATTATTTAGGGCGATTTGTATTGTAGTAATTTGGGCAGCTATTTCCGCCTTCCGCTCCCAATCTTTTTTGCTCACGATTTGTCATAAATAGAAACCTAGTAAAAGCAAAAAAGGATTTCCGCTCAAGTCGGGCTGCAGATTCTACATAAAATCAAATTTTGTTATAAAAATTCCCATCCTCTGGAGGGGATTCAAAAATTCGAAGAATTTTTGACGGGGTGGTTTACAATCTAACATCTAAAATCTCACTTCTAACATCTAAATCGAAGTTAAAAAAAATATCTATCTTTGCACAGATTGTATATAACAACATTAAATGGATTCTGATAGTTTAGTCAAACTTCTCATAGCATTATTTCTAGTTCTTCTGAATGGCTTCTTTGTAGCCGCCGAATTTTCAATAGTAAAAGTACGTTATTCCCAAATTCAGGTGAAAGCCGCTGAGGGAAACACAATGGCCAAAAAAGCCGAAAACATCATCAAAAATCTTGATGCTTATCTCTCTGCAACCCAGTTGGGGATCACACTCGCTTCCCTTGCCTTAGGTTGGGTAGGAGAGAGTGCGCTGCATCACATAATAGAAGCCACGTTCCACACTTTGAATATAGAACTGGCAGCAGCAACGGTTACTACGATTTCTGTAGTTTGTAGTTTCTTGCTGATCACAATAATGCACATTGTCTTTGGAGAATTAGTTCCTAAGTCAATTGCCATCAGAAAGTCAGAAGCGACAACACTTTTCATCGCTTATCCATTGCATGTTTTTTATAACATCTTCCGACCATTCATTTGGTTGATGAACTCATTATCCAACGCATTCCTGAAATTAATTAAAATCTTTCCGGCTTCGGAACACGATATTCACTCAACCGAGGAATTGCAATTGTTGGTAAAACAATCTGCTGACAGCGGAGAAATTGAAGAAGAAAATTACGAGATCATCAAAAATGCATTTGATTTTACAGATCACAATGCAAAACAGATTATGATCACGAGACAGAATATTTCGTCCATCGATATCAATGATGATCCGGAAGATATCATCAACCAAATTATGGATAGCGGCTATTCCCGAATTCCGGTTTATGAGGGTTCTATCGATAATATCATTGGGATTTTCTATACGAAAGAGATCATCAGAGAATACATTAAAAGCAAAGGTCAGGTTTCACACGAAAGTCTGAGAGGCTTTATGAGAGAAGCATTCTTTGTGGTTGGAAGTAAAAAAATATCCGACCTTCTGAAAGTTTTCCAGTTAAAGAAACAGCATTTGGCAATTGTCATTGATGAATTTGGAGGAACAGAAGGAATCATTACGCTTGAAGATATTCTTGAAGAATTGGTTGGGGAAATCCAGGATGAAGAGGATGAAGAAGAAAAAATTGTCGACAAAGTTGGCGAAAATATTTATTGGGTAAAAGCAACGCAGCCTTTGGACGAGATCAATGAACAGCTTCCGAAAAATATTCCGCCATCTGAAGAAGGAGAATACAATACGCTTGCAGGATTTATATTGAATGAATTGCAGGATATTCCGGAAGAGAATCAGGAATTCGATTATGGATATTACCATTTCAAGATCCTGAAGATGCAGAACAAAAGTGTAGAATTGGTTGAGCTTTTATACAACAAACCATTCCTGGAAGATATAACAGACGAGATCACTGAATAATTAAATTTTATTAAGATGAAAATCTATAATAATAAATCTTATGACGAGCCAAAACGCCAGTACGAAGAAGATGTGTTGGTTTTGGAACTGGAAGACGAAGTTTATAAATTGGTAGTTCACAATGACGATGTCAACACCTTCGATTTTGTAATTATGTGCCTCATTAATATTTGTGAACATACCCCGGAACAAGCAGAACAGTGCACAATGCTGATCCATTACAAAGGAAAATGCACCGTGAAAACAGGTGCATTAGAAAAATTAAAACCGATGCATCAGGCCTTATTAGGCAAAGGTTTGAGTTCCGAAATAGTATAAATTAACGATTGCTTTTGCGGTCGTTTTTTGTTTTAATTAAATTTATGCCTCGGCAAACCAATCTCATCTGCCTGCGGATAAGGTTTTCGGGAAGTCATACTCACATCTTCTTTGATCTGTTTGTGAATATCATATTGCTTTTCTTTATCATAAGCATATCGCGGATCAGGAATCATCGGCATCTTGGCCATTTTATGAATTGTTATCGTCGGAAAATGATAATCCACTTCCACCGTTCCCAGCAAAAGATAACAACCACCACCCTGAAATTGATATTTTTCCAAACTGTCCGGAAAATGTGCCGTATCAAAATAATCACCATTCGCATCGATCCATGTTCCGAAAAACATTGCGCCTTTTTTGGTTGGAACGTGTTTTCTGGAAATCAGATAAGCCAGCATTTTGACCTGACTTTTATGAAACTTCAATAAGTCTTTTACGAAAACATGACCTCTGAATTTGGTCTGTAACAAATCAAACGGGCTGCACGAAACAGGAAATCCGATGATCTCAACTTCATCAAAGGCATCTTCAAACTGTTCTCTTTTTAATTCAGGAAGTTTAAAATCGTTCGCAGGCTCTTCGAAAAGCGCAATGTTTCTATTTTCAATTTTATAATTAATTAGTAGCAATCTTGCCTCCACCAAAAGTTCATTTTTTGGTTTTCCTGTAAATCTGAAAGCACCAATAAAAATCAAGATTTGAATGGTTTCAATCCCAATTGGAATGCGTTTGATAAAGTTTTCTAAAGATTTGTAATCACCGTTTTTCTCCCGTTCTTCCGAAATCATTTGAGCAATTTTGGTTTCAAGCGATTGCAAAACCATAAATCCCAGATAGATTTCTTTTCCTTTTAAAATGGTTTGATATTCACTGTTATTCACACAAGGATTTTGAATGTTGGCGCCAGACATTCTCGCTTCGTGAATGTAAACTTCCGTCCGATAAAAACCACCCTGATTATTGATGACCGAAACCATAAACTCCAACGGATAATAAACCTTCAGATACAGACTCTGATAACTTTCCACCGCATATGAAGCCGAGTGCGCCTTACAAAAAGAATAGCCTGCAAATGACTGAATCTGCCGGAAAGCTTCCGCAGTCATTTGCTCCGAATGTCCTTGTTCTTTACACTTTGAAAAAAAATTGTCTTTAACTTTATTCAGTTGTTGAATAGACCTTTCCTTTCCGCTCATCGCCCGTCTCAGAATGTCACCATCTGCGTGAGAAAGTCCACCAAAATACTGTGCAATTTTTATCACATCTTCCTGATAGACCATAATCCCATAAGTTTCCTTTAGGTTTTCTTCAAACACCGGATGGAAATATTCAAACTGATTGGGATGATTGTGCCGATAAATATATTCACGCATCATTCCGCTTTGCGCAACACCAGGTCTGATGATGGAGGAAGCGGCGACCAGAATTCTGTAATTGTCACATTTCAATCGTCTTAATAATCCACGCATTGCCGGACTTTCGATATAAAAACAGCCAATTGTTTTTCCAATGGCTAAATATTCATTGCAAACAGCTTCGTCCTTAGAAATAGAAGTATTGCGAATGTCAACCTCGATTCCTCTGTTCTTTTTGATTAATTCTACCGTGTCATTGATGGTTCCCAAGCCTCGCTGAGAAAGAATGTCGAGTTTTTCAAGCCTCATATCTTCTGCAACATCCATGTCAAATTGGGCAATTGGAAATCCTTTAGGTGGCATTTCTAAAGCAGTAAAATTTGTAATAGGTTCCTCGGAAATCAAGATTCCGCAAGCGTGCATACTTCGTTGATTCGGAAATTTTTCCATCAATTTTCCATATTGGTGAACCAATTTTACAATAGAATTTTGGTCGTGGTTTTCCATAGATTTCCCAGCCAAATCGTCTAACTCTTCTTTTGGCAAACCAAAAGCTTTTCCTACTTCACGAAAAATCGATTTATATTTAAATTCTACATTAGTTCCGCAAAAAGCCACATAATCTTTTCCGTATCGTTTAAAAATATACTTCAATATGTCGTCTCTGTTTTGCCAGCTCCAATCGATATCGAAATCAGGTGGTGATTTTCTGTTAAGGTTAAGGAATCTTTCAAAATAAAGGTCAAGTTCTAAAGGACAAATATCAGTAATGCCCAAGCAATAGCTCACAATAGAGTTAGCACCGCTACCTCTTCCAACGTGCATAAATCCCATCCTATTGCTGTGACGGACTATGTCCCAAGTAATCAGGAAGTAAGAACAAAAATTAAGGTCATCAATTACTTTAAGTTCTTTCTCAACTCTTTTCTCGGCTTCTTCGTTATTCAAACCGTACCTTTTTTTTAATCCCAAATACGCTAATCTACTGAGCATTTTTACATCTGTTTCTTTTGATTTTGTGTAAGACTGCTTGTTTCTTACTTTTTGAAAATCAAATTCAAAACTACATTCAGCGAGGATTTTTTTTGTATTATTAATGATTATAGGATATTGCTCGAAAGATTTTATTAAATCGATTTCCGGTTTAAAATGTTCCGATTTTCTGCAAATCTCATCTTCAGAAAGTTTAGAAATCAAAGTATTTCCGTCAATCGCTCTCAGGATTCTATGAAGATTATATTCCTTTTTTGTACTGAAAGTAATAGGCTGAAGAACAACCATTTTATCGATTTTATCTTTAAATTCCGGTCGAATCAACAGATTCAGTTCTTCTTCCCGGATTCCAATAAATTCATTTTCTTTCAGAGTTTCGGGAATATTCTGAATTGGATAAATGACAAATACTTGATTGTAATTCGGCGCCGTTTCAGAAAGTTCAATTCCGTCACAATTATGTTGAGTTAAAATTTGATTCACTTCTCCAATTCCGCTGAATTCTTTAGCAATGGCAATATAAAGCAATCGGTTTTCTTTTCTGACTTCAATGCCGGCAATCGGTTTGATTCCACGATTTTTACATTCTTTTTTGAAATCATAAATTGCTGTGACCGTATTGATATCAGTCAAAACCAATGTTTTGATTCCAAGTTCGGAAGCTTGCTCTACCAGATTTTGAATCGATAAAGTGCCGTAACGAAGACTGTGAAAAGAATGACAGTTGAGATACATTTAATTAAAATTTTAAAAAGTTATTTACCGAAGTCATAACCAGACGCTCGCCCAAGCACGTCTTTTCCGAAACGGTTTTTGAGATAATCCATCGTCTGGTAAAGGCTCATTTGTTCTTCGGTATCCTCAAAAAGATTCATCTGATGATTGCCGTGAACCAAATCTGTAAAACGCAAACCAACCAATCTGATACGCATTCTTCTCGTATAAACCTTATTGAAAAGTTCCAAAGCGACTCGGGACAAAGTATGATCGGCAGACGTATAAGCAATCTTGTGTTGCTTGGTTTCCGTATCAAAATTGGAATATCGGATTTTGATAACGACTGTTGAAGTCAGCCATTTTTCCTGTCTCAATTGATAGGCTAATTTTTCCGCCATTCCCGAAATCAGTCTTTTTATTTCCAAAACGTCAATGGAATCTGTGGCAAAAGTCCGTTCTGAAGAAATTGATTTTTTCTCAGAGTAGGGAACGACGGGATTTTCATCAATACCATTGGCTTTCTTCCAAAGTTCTTTTCCGTTCGCACCAATCATTTGTTGAAGGACTAAAATGGGCATTTCGGAAAGGGTATGAATCGTTCGGACACCAATTCTCGAGAGAAGTTGAAACGTTTTGTCGCCAACCATTGGAATTTTTTTGACGGATAAAGGATTTAAAAATGGTTTTATTTCTTTCTCAATGATTTGAAGTTTTCCGCTCGGTTTAGATTCTCCAGTCCCAATTTTGGAAACAGTTTTGTTATTAGATAAGGCAAAACTTATCGGAAGTCCGGTTTCTTTGGTTACGGAAGCTGCAATTTCCTGAGTCCATTGGTAACAACCAAAAAATTTGTCCATTCCGGTCAGATCGAGATAAAATTCGTCGATGCTTGCTTTTTCCATTAATGGCACTTTATCCTGAATCACGTCAGTTACCAAATGAGACAATTTTGAGTAAAGTTCATAATCACCTTTCACCACCTTTGCATCGGGACAAAGTCTAAGCGCCATTCTTATCGGCATTGCAGAACGTACACCGAATTTCCGCGCTTCATACGAACAAGACGCCACCACACCGCGGTCGCCACCTCCTATTATCAAAGGGATTCCTTTAAGTTCAGAATGTTCTTTTCTCTCGCAAGAAACAAAAAACGTATCCAAATCCATATGTACAATTGCTCGATTCACGTGACAAATTTAGTTACGTTTTCAAACAAAATGATTATATTTGTTGTTACAAATTATAACAATGTCAATTTTTTCAGATAACATCAGGTTTTTAAGAGCAAAGAAAATGACGACTCAACAAGAGTTGGCAGATACTTTAATTATAACAAGATCGAGATACGTTTCTTATGAAGACGGCCGTTCCGAGCCGCCGTATGACGTTCTCATTACAATGTCGAAGTTCTTTCACATCAGTATCGATTTGCTGTTGACAGTGGACATCAGGAAATATCCTTTGGAAGAAATGATGAATCTGCCGGATAACAGAATTGTACTGCCAATCATCGTTGACAAGCTGGGAAATAACAGCATCGAAATCATTCCTCAAAAAGCGTCAATGGGTTATTTGTCAGGTTACAGCGACCCTGAATATATCGAAAGTCTTCAACGGATTTCATTACCATTTTTGACGAATGGAAAATATCGAGCTTTCCCTGCACAAGGCGATTCTATGCCGCCTTTCAAAGATGGTTCATTTATTATCGGAAAATATTTGGAAGATATTGAGGATTTGAAAATCAACAAAAGTTACATTTTCGTGACTTTGAATGACGGAATTTCCTACAAAAGATTCAAAGGTCAAAAGAAAAAATCGATTGAAGTTTCGGCGGACAATTCTTTTTACAAGCCTTATGAGATTCCGTTGAGCGAGATTGTGGAAATCTGGCAATACGCATCGGGGATTTTTCCGGAAGATTTTGAACCGGATAATTTTGATCATTATAATTTGAAAGAGATGTTTTTGGAAATCAGAAAAGACATCAAAGAGTTGGATAGCAAGGTTTCGAATTCCAAATAAATTTTAAAATGTACAGTACAGAGATGCAGCTCAGTTTGTTTGATGCAGGCGAATATTACCAATTTCCGACCGAATTATTGGATTATACCGAACATTTTTTGTCTGAAGATAGAGCAACCGAAATCGAAAAAATACTCATAGAAACTGTTCCGTGGAAACAGAGAACTCAAAAAATGTTCGATAAAGAAGTGCTGACGCCTCGCCTCACAGCCTGGTATGGCGACGAGGACAAATCTTATCATTTGGGTGGCAATGAATTCAGCGTGAATGCCTGGACGCCGGAACTTTTAGGCTTGAAATATAAAATCCAGAAATTGACTGGTCATCAGTTTAATTCTGTATTGCTCAATTTTTACAGAGACGGGAACGATTCTGTAGCCTGGCATCGGGACAAGGAAAGTGAATTGGGGAATCGGCCTGTGATTGCATCAGTCAGCTTCGGGCAAGTGAGAAATTTTGATTTTCGTAAAAAGGACAATCATCAGAACAAATATACTTTGCCACTTCAGCACGGTTCATTGCTCATTATGAAAGGCGATTTGCAAACCAATTGGGAACATCGGATTGCTAAATCTACCAGACCAATGAAACCGCGTATCAACCTTACATTTCGTAATATCAGGGAGTTGTAATTGGTTTAATTGCAATAGGTTTTTTATTTTAGTATTAAATAAATTGGGTTTTTTGTAATTTTTAAATTGATAATTTGGTAAAAAATTATTAATTTGCAACTAATTATAAAAAATATTTATGAAATTAAAAATTAACTTTCTTGTAGCCAGTTTTGCATTGACATTTTCTACAATGTACGGACAGACTACAGCACTAGAGTCCAAAGCACAGGATTGGATTTCTAAAAATTCTAACAAAATCGGAACAACATCACGAGATCATTTCGATTTAAAATCTTCAAGGAAAAGCCAGTCGGGAGAGACTTTGAGATTTCAACAGGAAATAAACGGAATTCCTGTTTACGAAGGTGATATTGCCATTCATTTTAATAAAAAAGGAGAAGTTACTTTTGCTACAGAAGTTCCGGTTTCCAAGAAGCTGAAGCAAATCAATACCACTCCGACGTATAGTAAAACCCACGCTTTTGATAAAGCTAAAATTGCAGCGAACATTGCAGGAGAAATAACTTATCAAGAAAATAATCTGTATGTTTTTGTAACGGAAGAAGGAGAAACCAAGCTAGTCCACAGAGTGATTATCAATTCTTATGATACGCCTGGGGATTGGGAAATAATGGTAGATGCACATTCCGGAGAAGTAATTAGAATCCTGGATATTGCTAATTATCATAAAGATAAACCGAAGAAAAAAGTTAAAGAAAAAACAGCAGAAGTGAAAGCTGCCGGAACAGCATATATCTTCAATCCGGATCCTCTGTCGGTGGCGCATGTGGCTTATGGTGGTGATTATGTAGATAATAATGATGCGACCAATGCAAGCTTAGATGCCGCAAGAAGTCTAGTATCATTACCGGATATTACTTTGACAAACGGAACTTATAGCCTGAAAAGTAAGTATGTGCAAGTGGCAGATTTTGAATCGCCATCCACAGGTTTGTTTTCGCAGACTTCCCCGGATTTTCTTTTTAACAGAAATGAACAAGGTTTTGAAGCGGTAAATGCTTTCTACCATTTGGATAGAAGTATGGCTTACATCAATGAAACTTTAGGAATCGATTGCAAATCAACTTTGAACGGCGGTGTATTACTTTTTGATCCTCATGGTCTTAGTGGCGATGACAATTCGCATTTTCTTCCTAGTTCCCAAAGACTGGCTTTCGGAGAAGGCTGTGTAGATGATGCGGAAGATGCAGATGTGGTGTTGCACGAGTTCGGGCACGCTATTCATTATTGGATTACCGGTCTCAAATCTTCGTCTTCCCAAGGTTTAGGTGAAGGTTCCGGAGATTACTGGGCTATGTCATACAGCAGAAGTTTGAATCAGTGGGCTCCTTCTGAAGCTCATTACAACTGGATGTTCAGCTGGGATGGTCATAACACCTGCTGGGCGGGTAGAGTCACCAACTATGCACCGAAATATCCTACATCCAATATCAACAGTTCTTCTGCCATTCACGCAAACGGACAGATCTGGGCGACTATGCTGATGAAAATCTATGACAAAATAGGTAAAGAAAAAACAGACAGAATATTCCTGGAAGGACTGGGCATGACCAATTCTTCTGCGACTCAGCAGACTGCAGCCATTGCGGTAAGACAAGCTGCGATTGATATGGTAGGAAATTACGGTTTTACTTGTGATGATGTAGCAATCATTTCTCAGGAGATGGCCGCAACTGGCTATACGATGCCCGCATACGAATGTATTACTTTGGCTGTAGCTGATATTAATAAAAATCAAGTGTCAGTTTATCCTAATCCGGCGACTGAAAGTTTAACTGTTTCTATGGACTTCAAGAAGACTGAAACGGCAGAGATTTATAGCTTAGAGGGCAGAAAGATTTCTGAGTCTAATATTAATGCAAATAATAATGTCATCAATATTTCTAAACTTAGCAAAGGTATTTACATGTTAAGAATAAAAGGAACTGATGTTGTTCAGAAATTCATTAAGAATTAATAAGAAAATTATCATTAAAATTAAAGCAACGGACATAATGTTCGTTGCTTTTTTATTTCTTGTTTTTATAATATTTAAAAATGATATAAGCTTTTTTCGAAAAACCTGCGTATGTTTTGATAAAAAGACACGTGTGTTTTACTCAAAAGACACGAGAGTTTTAATGAAAAGACACGTGTGTTTTAGTGTACTCTTGCAAGAGCTTTATTCATGGGCTTTTTAAGAGGTTGTTTTTTTTGTTTGATTAATGATAAATAAGAGTGGATTTCCTCCAATGTTCTATAAAAAAACCGTCTTGTTTTGACACGAGACGGTTTTATTTTTAGAATTTCACATTTACTATTTTTTCTTCACCATTACGTTTTATGGTCACAGGATGTTCCTCACCGGAGTTCACTTTTGCAAGGCAATCCATATAAGAATACACTTCTTTTACCTCACATTTTCCAATTTTTGTAAGAACGTCACCCTGCAGGATTCCCGCATTCGCAGCCGGTCTGTTGTCGATCACACCATCTATGGCCATTCCGTCTTTGCTGTCTGCATAGCTTGGCATAATTCCCAGAGTTACCTTGTACTTCGGAACTGCTTTGGTTGTAGAAACTTTGGTTTTTACAAACGGAATATCTTTTTCGTTTCCTAATGCATTTGCTAGGTTGAAAACATAATTGGTGATCACTTTTTCTCCCGGATAATTTATTTTGTCTGCATCATCCGTAGGCTTGTGATAATCGGTATGCGTTCCTGTGAAAAGGAAAAGAACCGGAATGTCTTTCAGATAAAAAGATGTGTGATCACTCGGTCCTACACCGGATTCGTCCAACGCCAGATTGATTCCTGCAGGTTTGTATTTCTTAACCAATTCCGGTAGGATAGGAGAGGTTCCAACACCGCCCACGGTAAGATCTTTGTCTTTGTTAAGTCTTCCGACCATATCCATATTGATCATAAAAGCGGTATTTGGATATTTTGTTTTGATGGTTTCTGCCAGTTTTTTAGAACCCATCAAGCCATCTTCTTCCCCTGAGAATAATGCGAAAACGTAATTTACATTTTCTTTAGCTTTATTTTGAGAAAACATTCTTGCTAATTCCAGAACAGCGGCTGTTCCGGATGCGTTATCGTCGGCTCCGTTGTGGATTTGTCCTTCGGAATTTGCAAGGGTAGAATTGTGATGTTCATTAAGTCCTAAATGATCGTAATGCGCACCAATGACAATTGTTTTTTCCGCTTTGTTATCCAGAACAGCAATTACGTTTTTACCTTTTACAGGTGTGGAAGTTTTATCATCATGTGGGTTTAGTTTGACACTGTATTCAAAATTTTGGATAAATTCTTTACCTTCATAAGGTCTCAATCCTAACTTTTTAAATTGTGCAGAAAGATAGTTTGCGGCTTTTGTTTCTCCTTCAGAACCTGTCAGTCTTCCTTGCAATTCATCGGAAGCCAAATAAGAAATGTGTTTTTTAAGATTGTCTTCGCTTACGACTTCCGTCGGATCACTGTCCACCCAATCTGCAATGAAAACGTTGGTCTCGTGCTGCTTTTCACCTTGTCTGTTGCTTGCGAAAACTAACTTTTTCCCATCCGGAGAAAACATAGCAAATGCATTAAATTCACTTTCGTAAGTAATCTGCTGAAGGTTTTTACCATCAAGATCAATCATATATAACTGAAAATCATAACCTCTGGTAGAATGATGGTTGGATGAGAAAATAATTTTCTTGTCCGTTGGATGAAAGTACGGTGCCCAATTGGCTTTGCCAAGATTGGTAATTTGTTTAAGATCTGATCCGTCGATATTCATCGTGTAGATTTCCATTGCTGTTGGCGCAACCAGATTTTCTGCAAGAAGTTCTTTGTAATCTTTGATTTCTTCATCAGTTTTTGGTCGCGAAGAACGGAAAACCAGTTTTTTGCTGTCGTGAGAGAAAAATGCGCCGCCATCATAACCCAAGCCGTTGGTTAATTGTTTTAGATTTTTACCGTCAATATCCATAATCCAGATTTCCAGATCTCCGCTTCTTGTGGAAGTGAACGCGATCTTTTTACCGTCTGGCGACACAACTGCTTCTGCATCATAACCTTTGGAATCAGTGAGTTGCTTTGTGATTTTTCCACTAAGATCAGTTTCATAAATTTCGAAATCGGAGTAAACAGGCCACAGATATTTACCATCTTTTCTCGGAGCAGGCTTTGGCGGACAAGCTTCAGAACCTTTATGTGTGGAAGCGTAAATAATGTGCTTTCCATCCGGCATAAAGAAGGAACAAGTCGTTCTTCCTTTTCCAGTCGATACCCTTTTCAAGTTAGATTCTGCAGGTGTTTGAGTCAAGTCATAAAGAAATATCTGATCGCATTGCGCACCAACTGCCGGATTCGTAACCTGCATTGTCAGCATCTTGCTGTTTGGTGAGAAATATGCTTCGGCATTATCTCCACCGAAGGTGAGTTTGGTAATGTTTTTTAGATTCTTTTCCTGAGCGAAATATAATGTGGAGATCGCAAGCAATGAGAGTATTGAAAGTTGCTTTAATTTGGTATTAGATAAAAACATAGTTTAATTTTTATTAAGAACAAATCTAATGTTTTTGATATGGATAAAAAAATAAGCCTTAAGAATAAGGCTTATGATTTTTGTTATGAGGATATTTTAGAGTTATTTTAATGAGTAATTTTCAAGGCGATCTTCATAATTATAAGTTCCTACAACAGAATGACAAACACATTTCACCAGTCCAACTCCTTCTTTATAATTATATTCTACAAGTTTCGGAATTATATTCTGATTTTGGGCATTTGGTGTGAATTGTCCGTTATAAGGCAAAACTTGATAAATTTGATTATTAATTGTTATCGTTGTTTCTGGGTATAATTTATAAAATACTTCTCCAAATTCAATAAAACCATGGTCTTTATATGTATAAGATAAATCTCTTCCTGGATGTTTTACACGTTCTAAATTATCAGAGCTATTTCCTTGATTAAAATAGTTAGAATCTAATCTCAACAAATGACCTTTATCATTAACTCTCCAATATTCATAATATATGTAATTAGGATTTTCTTTATAACTATGTTTCACTTTAGCATATTTCTTATTATTTAAAGTTACTTCACTAATGATTTTTAAAGTATCAATTTTACCAGAGAATTTGAATTCAGAGTTATAATCGGCTCTGTCATAAGTTTTGTAAACCCACTCATTTCCAACTTTTAAATTAAAAAAAGGCGTTTCTGTTGTTTCTTCATTGATAACATCCTCCGGTCGAGAGCAAGAAGTTAGCACAAGGAATACTGCCAATAAGGCAAAAAGATTTGTTTTCATGATGATAATTTTAATTTAATAGATTAACGTTAATATTTAATAAGTATTTCATGAAAACTAAAAAATCCTAAGAAATGTCTTAGGATTGATATTTTAAGCGATTTTTTTTGTCTATTCAATAATAATTTTTTTAGAAATCCGTTTGTCATCGATTGATATCGTTCCAAGGTAAATACCGGGTGTCAAATGGGAAATATCAACACTGTTTATATTCTGTTTCTTAATTAAAATCTGATTACCACTCATATCTGTAAGTTCAAATGTGAAAGCTTTGGAGTTACCAGCCATTTTCACATTCAATATATTCTTTGCCGGATTAGGATAGAATTCCACAGATTCCAACATTTTTGAAACTAAAATATCTTCTGTTGCCAGAACGGTTTTAGAAGCCACAGCAAAATGCTGAATGGCGCCTACAGCCGCCTTACCGACATTGCGGACATAAATCGGATCCATATTTACCAGCAAATCGTTCGCTGTGTGAACATAAGGATTGTTGTAACCGCCTTCATATTCCCAAAAACCTGTGATGATTTCTCCATTTTGCTGAAAAGGAACATAATCTGTACTTTCTGCAGGATCAAAATCCACACCCAGAGGAGAATATAAAGTTGTGCAGTTCGCCAATTCCTGAACGGCTGTTGCCGCTGCAGCGTTGTTAGATGTTGGGTTGCTTAGGTCTTTGTCACAATAGATTTTAGTATTGGCTTTGGTTGCCAGTCCACCTACTTGGTCCAGATTTACAACCACTTTGATGTCCATTTTAGGATTGGTTCCATTTACAATTTGGGATACATATCTTGAGCTTCCCAAAAGTCCCTGTTCCTCACCAGAAAAATGAATGAATTTAATTGAGTAATCTGTCGGTACATCTTTTAAAATTCTTGCGATTTCCAAAATAATAGACGTTCCGCTTCCGTTATCATTGGTTCCGGGACCATTAATGGAATCGAAATGTCCGCAGACAATCACAAACTTATTTGGATAAAGCGTTCCTGTTTTGGTAACGATTAGATTTTTGGAAGAAAATCCATTTGCTGTCCAAGAATGCTCTTGAAAATTGTTTGCAGTGTAACCGAATGCTGCATATTTATTCTTAAGCCAGTTAAAAGCGTTGGTATTTTGCGTGCTTCCTGTTCTTTTCACGCCTAGAGCTTCGAATTCCTGCAGGTAGGTATTCACATTGGCTTGCGAAACCAGATTGGCTCTGTCTTGATAGGCTTGGGAAAAAGTCTGTGCATTTACAAATTGAAGAGATGTCAATAAAACCAATAAACTGATGTATTTTTTAAACATTACTTTGATGAATTTCAGCAAAAATAGAAAAATCCTGAGATATTTCTCAGGATTTTATATTGATAACAAAGATTTGTAATTATTTTACTTGATCTACAACAGCTTTGAAAGCTTCCGGATAGTTCATTGCAAGGTCTGCAAGCACTTTTCTGTTTAGCTCGATGTTGTTTTTCTTAAGAGCTCCCATAAACTGAGAGTAAGTCAATCCGTGCTCTCTGGCTCCAGCGTTGATACGCATTACCCAAAGGCTTCTGAAACTTCTTTTTTTCTCTTTTCTACCACGGTAAGCATAAGACATTGCTTTTTCTACCGCATTTTTTGCTACTGTCCAAACGTTCTTTCTTCTACCGAAAAAACCTTTAGCCTTTTTTAAAACTTTTTTTCTACGCGCTCTGGACGCAACAGAATTTACTGATCTTGGCATAATTTAAATTGTTTTTTTGAAAAGGGCGGAACTAATTGAATAGAACTCTTAGGGGCACCGTTTCAGGGTTAATTTTTGAATTGTTTTAATTCTTATAAACCGAAATGATTTATAAAAACTACTTTAACGCTAATTGACGTAGAACACTTTTCTTGTCCACTTCTGCAACGTAAGAAGTTTGCGTTAGATTTCTCTTTTGCTTAGTTTCTTTCTTTGTCAAGATGTGGCTTTTGAAAGCACCTTTTCTTTTGATCTTTCCGGTTCCGGTAAGAGCAAAACGCTTTTTAGCACCTGATTTCGTTTTTAATTTTGGCATTGTTTTGCTTTTTATGTTTTGTTATCAATATCTATTTTTATTATTAATGAATATCTTCACGAATAATAGTTTGCAAAATTACAAAAAAAATCTGAGACTCAGACTGTAAAATCTGTGTTTCGTTTTATTAATTAAATTCAAAAAAACCTCAAAAACAAATTTGAGGTTTTATATATCAATTGAAATATATCAATATTATTTAGCAGGCTTTTTAGGACTCATCATCATAATCATTCTTTTTCCTTCCAGTTTAGGAAGCTGGTCTACTTTCCCAACGTGCTCCAGATCCTGGGCAAGTTTCAAAAGAAGAATTTCTCCTTGGTCTTTGAAGATAATCGAACGGCCTTTGAAGAAAACATAAGTTTTCAGTTTAGAACCTTCTTCCAGGAATTTCTCAGCGTGCTTTTTCTTGAAGTCATAATCGTGATCATCAGTCTGAGGACCGAATCTGATCTCTTTTACAACTACTTTTATTTGCTTCGCTTTTAGCTCTTTGGTTTTTTTCTTTTGCTCGTACAAGAATTTTTTGTAATCAAGGATACGAGAAATGTAAGGTTCAGCTTTATCAGAAATTACGACAAGGTCAAGCTCTTGTTCCCTTGCAATTTCTAAAGCTTTTGATAAAGGATAAACTCCCGGTTCTACGTTGTCACCAACAAGACGTACTTCGTTTGCACGAATTTTTCCGTTGATTTGATGGAGGTCTTCTTGGACTGGACGTCTCATCGGGCCTCTGCTGTTGTTTCTTTTTAGTGCTATGGTTTTAAATTTTAAAATTAATAATTTGTTGTCAGCTTATTGGTTTGCTCCCAATTCAAATGCTGGTTTTGCCTGCTCTTTGAAGTAAGAGATGAATGCATCTACTGTCATTTCTCCCAAATCGCCTTCGCCTCTTCTTCTTACAGAAATCGTACCGTTATTTTCCTCGTTCTCACCTACAATAAGCATAAATGGTAACTTTTTCAATTCGGCATCACGGATTTTCTTACCCGTTTTTTCGTTTCTGTCGTCTATCAATCCGCAAATATCGTGAATTTCCAATGATTCTGAAACTTTTTTTGCATAATCTGAATATTTTTCACTGATTGGCAAAATAGTAAACTGTTCCGGACTCAGCCAAAGTGGGAAATCTCCCGCCGTATTTTCAATTAATATCGCAATGAAACGTTCCATAGAACCAAACGGCGCTCTGTGGATCATCACTGGTCTGTGCTTTTCGTTATCGCTTCCGTTGTACCAAAGATCGAATCTTTCCGGTAAATTGTAATCTACCTGAATAGTTCCTAACTGCCAGCTTCTTCCCAATGCATCTTTTACCATAAAGTCAAGCTTCGGACCGTAGAAAGCCGCTTCGCCATATTCTGTTACGGTTTTCAGACCTTTTGCTTTTGCAGCAGTTACGATGGCATTTTCTGCTTTTTCCCAGTTCTCATCGGAACCGATATATTTGTCTCTGTTTTCTTTGTCTCTTAATGAAATTTGAGCCGTAAAATCAGCAAATCCAAGTGAACCGAAAACATAAAGTACAAGGTCAATCACTTTTTCAAATTCCTGCAACAATTGGTCTGGTGTACAGAAAAGGTGCGCATCATCCTGAGTAAAGCCACGAACTCTTGTCAAGCCGTGTAATTCTCCGGACTGCTCATATCTGTAAACTGTACCGAATTCTGCATAACGCTTCGGCAAATCTTTGTAAGACCATTGCTGCGCTTTGTAAATCTCGCAGTGGTGCGGGCAGTTCATTGGTTTTAATAAAAATTCCTCACCTTCATTTGGTGTTTTGATTGGCTGGAAACTGTCCTCGCCATATTTCTCCCAGTGTCCGGATGTGATATATAATTCTTTCGCTCCAATGTGCGGAGAAATCACGAATTCGTAACCTTGTTTTTTCTGAGCTTTGGAAAGGAATTCTTCTAATTTTTTTCTAAGCGCAGCGCCTTTTGGCAACCAAAGTGGAAGTCCGGCACCTACTTTTTCTGAGAAAGCAAAAATCCCCAATTCTTTACCCAGTTTTCTGTGGTCTCTTCTTTTTGCTTCTTCAAGTCGTTCAAGATATTCTGTCAGCTCTTTTTGTTTTGGGAAAGAGATTCCGTAAACTCTGGTCAGCTGTGGATTTTTCTCATCACCTCTCCAGTAAGCGCCGGCTGCGTTCAATATTTTTACAGCTTTTACAATTCCTGTTGATGGGATGTGACCACCTCTACAAAGGTCTGTAAAGTTGTCGTGCGTCACAAAAGTGATTTCGCCATCAGGAAGGTTTTCAATCAATTCAGTTTTGAAAGGATTGTCTGCATATTCTTTCAGCGCATCAGCTTTAGAAACTTCACGTAGGTTGAAAGTCGAATTTTTCTTAGCATTTTCCAAGATTTTCTTTTCCAGCTTTTCGAAGTCTTTTTCAGACAATGGTTCTCCGCCGAAATCTACATCATAATAGAATCCGTTAGCGATGGCAGGACCGATTGTCAGCTTCGCTTCCGGATAAAATTCCATAATAGCCTGAGCCAGCAAGTGGGCAGAAGAATGCCAGAATGCTTTTTTACCCATATCGTCATTCCACGTCAGTAGTTGCACTGTAGAATCCGCCGTGATTGGGGTTTCAACTTCTGTCTGTTTTCCGTTTACGACGGCAGAAATGGTGTTTCTTGCCAAACCGTCACTGATACTTTGTGCAACTTGCAGTGGCGTAACTGCTCCTTCATATTCTCTGATGCTGCCATCAGGAAGTGTAATTTTTAGCATAATGGTTTAAAAATAATGTGTGCAAATTTACGAAATTCCATCAATATTTCAAGCTTGTATTTTGTGATTGAATACTTTACTGAATATAAAAAAATAAGAGCCGAAAAAATCCGGCTCTTATTAAGTAAAATATAAAATTAAAATTCATTCAGATTAATCTTTTTTGCCCTGAGAATCCATCTCGTCAGACATTCCTTTTTCCGGCTTGTAAGCGGCGCCACGGTCATCTGTGAAGTACAAATCGTTTTTCGCTTTTGCAATAATTCTTGCTCTTGTAGATTCCGGAATTGGGTATTCGTGGTGTGTATCCGGATATTTTTCCGTCAGGTAACCTCTTGTTTTTTCCTCTACATCAATTGCACCGTTTTCATCTAATATTTTTTTAGCAGCGTTAGCATCGTCTTCTGTTTCTGCATAAACTGTAATTGTGTTGCTGTCGATGCTTGCATACTCGTAGCGGTCTGTTTCTACTGCATTTCTGTCAAAAAGCCAGTCGAAGAACCCTCTGTTGTCTTTGGTTTCAACTTTGTCTAAGGCTTCTATTTCAGAATTGGCTAAGGAATATTCATATAATCCAGCTTCTTCCAGTTTTGTGATAACATCTCTGCTTTCTGCTTCGTTTGGGAAAATCCCGATAATCGTGTAAGACATAATAATATTTTTTTGGTGGTTAAACTTATTTCCCATACCCAAACAAAAATGATGACACAATCCACTGCAGAACAAAATTTTAACAGTATTTAAGATTTAGGCGCCTTTATCCGTCCTCCGCTCCCAATCTTTTTTGCAGGAAGTTTTAAGATCAATAGAAAACGAAGTCACGCAAAAAGGATTTCCGCTCAGGCCGGGGCACGCTTCGCCAAATTGAACTTTTGGCCATAAAAAAACCTTCCAGTTCATCCGAAAGGTTTCCATAGTTTGATTTATTTAAAAAAAAAATTGCTATAGCACAGAGGTTATGCAGCCCGGCCTGAACGGAACTCCTTTTTTGCTTGTTCAAACGCCAATCCTGTAGACCATTCGTCGTGCAAAAAAGAGTGGGAGTGGAGGACGGAATAGCTGCCCAAAAAGTTACTACCTAACTACTATTTGAATTTAGTGATTCCCAAACCGTCAATCTCATCCGCAATTCTTTTTTCGTGGTGGTGATGTGGTTTTCGGTCGTTGGTAAAGAATAGATTGTTTCTTGCTTTTGCGATGATTTTTGCGTTTCTACTCTCGGAAATCACGTATTCGTGATGAGCATTTGCGAAATTTTCATTCATAAAATCCTGAGTCTTTTCTTCTACATTCACGGCGCCATTGTTGTCCAGGATGTCCTTCACGATGTGCGCGTCCTGCTCGGTCTGTAGATGGACGGTAATCGTGTTGTGGTCGATACTTGCGTATTCGAAACGGGCTTTGTCGAGATGATTATCATCAAATAACCAGTTCCAAAAACCATTTTTCTTCTCAATGTCCACATTTTGCACAGTCTCCTGATGAGAATGAGAAAGATTGTAGTCATTGTAACCAGCGTTTTCCAATTTTAAAAGGACCTTGTCAGCCTCTAGCTGAGTGGGAAAAAGCCCTACAACAATATAAGACATAGCTGTAATGTTTTGATGAGACGAAATAAAAAGAACACTTCTGAACCAGATTTTCTGTTATCTGATTTCTAATATTAAATATATGTTAATTTTATCAAATAAACAAGCCTTTCAAAATAAATTGAAAGGCTTGTTGAATTTTTCGCAAAGAAAACTACTTTTCTGTGTTGTCTGTTTTTCCGTCTTTGTTAACTTCAGAGCTTTTATCGATGTCTTTTTTATTGATATTTGGTGGATTCTTTTTGTCTGAAGAAGCTGGCATATCCCGGAAATCTTCAGTCTGTTTTTTCTGTTCGGACGAGTTGTTGCTTTCTTGTTTTTTATCTGGTTCCATAACGATTGATTTTTATAATTCGGTTGCGGGAAAAGTATTGGTCTTATCCTCGATGGAATAATGCAATGCCTTTGCCAAAACGAATATATCGTTCAGATTATCTTTTAATTGTTTTTTGCTTTGCTCTTTCAGGTTGTTCTGGTTCACGCTTTTTGCCATATTTTTCTTGGCAGATTCCATTATGCCGTT
This sequence comes from Chryseobacterium sp. TB1-D10, assembly GCF_059803555.1. Taxonomy (NCBI): domain Bacteria; kingdom Pseudomonadati; phylum Bacteroidota; class Flavobacteriia; order Flavobacteriales; family Weeksellaceae; genus Chryseobacterium; species Chryseobacterium sp. TB1-D10. The sequence continues at coordinate 192,492 of NZ_JAPFHB010000005.1, forward strand.
GATGTCTTTCTGAGTGAATCTATTAATGGCGTAATCATCCATAAAATGAATTTTCACATCTGGGAAAATCTTTATTTCGGGCTGAGGTAATTCATTAATAATGAGTTTTTTATTTACAGTATCAACATCAATTTTCATCTGTTTCAAATCGTATGAAACCTGAGCTTTTGCAGTCGTATAAAGAACCATTTCACGTGGCAGAATATCAAATCCGGCAATGCTTGCTGCTGAACTTTTGTGTGTCTGGAAGCTGGAAAAATCTTGTTCCAAAACTACCATTTTGTTCATTTTCTGGATTTGATTTGTGATGAGGTAATAATCTTGATTTACCAAAGCTGCATCTTCCTTTTTGTTGCAACTTCTCCACGATAGAAATAAAAAAACCGTAAGAATGATTCCGAAAATAAAAGAAAGGATGCCTGTGTATTTTGTCATTGATTTTGAATTTGTCAGCAATATTTAAACGTAGAATCTTATGCAGCCCGACTTGAGTGGAAATCCTTTTTTGTGGCTGGAAAAGCCAAGGCAAAAAGATTGGGAACGGAAGGCGGAATAGCTGCCCAAATTATTATTTAAATAAGCCTGTATTATTATCTCTTTTCAAAATATTAAGCAAATCTTTCTCCAAAAATCCGGTTTCGGGCATTTCTGTGATTCTACCGATTTCTTTTCCGTATTTTTTGACGATGATTGTCGGAACTCTTGTGATGTTGTAGATTCCTTCTTCGCCAGCTGGAGATTCCTTTTTACGGTTCACTCCGATGATTTGCATTTTTTCGGTATTGTATTTCAAAGTTTCCAGAATCTTTATCAATCTTGGGAATTCTCTGTGGCTGTCCTCGCACCAGCTTCCTACGAAAACGACCAAAGTGTAGCTGTTCAGTTTTTCTTTTTTAAGTTCGGCTAAACTTGCCTGGTCAATTTGGTAGCGGTTGTATTCCTCATCAAACCAGGTTTTGTAAGGTTCTTTTCGGAATTGGTCAAGCGTTTGCGTTCCCAAAAGCATTTTGCCATCGTTCTTGGATTCTACTTCACGGTTCACGATGACGCGTTCTGCACAAGAAGTGACAAACATCAAAGCAAGCAAACCAAATAATATTGAAATTTTTTTCATCCTGAGTTTTTTATTTTAAAAGTGAAGCCAAGTCAGCAGCAGAGTAATATTTGTTCTTCAAAACCTTGTTGTCTGCAACGCGGTGAACATTGTATTTGTCGCCGGATTTTTCGTAATAAGCATCGGTTCCTTTGGCTTTATAAAATTCCACCGTTTCCTGTGCCTGAACTTCATTATCACAAGCTTTGGACATATTGGAACGCTGAACTTCATTGAATAATTCCACGAATTTATCTCCCAATCCGAACTCCAAAACCGCGCCGCTCAAAACATACTGAAGGTCGCAAAGTGCGTCGGCAACTTCTACCAAATCGTTGTCTTCAATCGCTTTTTTCAGTTCGTCCAATTCTTCCTGTAAAAGGCTAACTCTCAACTCAGCACGTTCTTTTGAAGGAATCTGTGGCGTGTCAAGGATTGGAGCGTTGAAGGTTTTGTGAAATTCGGCAACTTGGTTCAGGCTGTCTATCTTTTCCATATTTTTTTCTAAAATTTTAACAAATATAAAAAATGCCATCCTTAAAGACAGCATTTATTTTTATTAACCACAAAAGTCACAAAAGATATTTATTAAACTAAAAAAGGATTAAGTTCAAAAAAGTAAATCTGAAAAATGCTTTTTTAGTCTTTTGAATTGTTTAAAACTTTTGTGGTTTTAGATATTACTTCAACCTTTCCAAAACGCCTTTCCGTTTCACAATATTCTTATAATCCCATTGGATTTCTATGGATTTCTCCAACCATCGTTTCAAATCATCTTTATCAATTTCATTTACGTCATTATAAAAAATAGAGGCATCCTGAAATTTTTCACCTTCCACATTCAGTTTTTCTTCATTGAAAGATTTTCCGCTCCAAAACATCAAACGGATTCCTCGTTTCTGTTTACTGTAACCCACAATTGGATTTCCATCCAGAAACCAAACCGGATGCGAATGCCAGATTTTGTTTTCGGCCTCTGGAAGATGTTTGCAGATGTCTTCGGAAAGAACAGTTGCTATTTTTTCGTCTTCGGATTCTAATATTTGATTATAAAGTTTGATATCCGGATTCATTTCATTTAAAATGATAGATTATAATTAGAATTTATCATCAGCAGTTGGCCCGTATAAACCAGGAACTTTGTTACCAGTAGAACGAAGATAGACCACAAGTTCGCCACGGTGATGATACAGATGATTGTACAAAAACCCACGAATTACCTGAACTTTTGGCATCGGAGGAAAAATTTCGTTGCCACCAGCCAGCATTTTCCATTGGTTCATATAAACTGCTTCGTCAGAATTTTCAATTGCTTTTTGAGCATTAGCTACATTTTCTTCAAATTTAGCAACGATATTTTCTGCTTTAGAAATGTCACCTTTATCATAATTGTAAGAACCCATATCAAGAACATCCTGATTGAAAGTTGATTCATACCAATTGTAAACTTCAGCAATATGTGAAGCCAATTGAGCCGTAGTCCAGTTTTTCTCTGATGGTTTCCAGTCTAAAGCGCTGTCCGGAATTGCTTTCAAAAGTTTTCTTGTGTTTTCTGCTTCATGCAAAAATTCACCTAAAAGTGCTTGTTTAATCATTCGTGTTTTAATTTTATGTTAATAAATTATTGTGTAATATCTCTTCCAATCACCAATCTCTGGATTTCAGAAGTTCCTTCGCCAATCGTACAAAGTTTAGAATCTCTGTAGAATTTCTCAACAGGGAAATCCTTTGTATAGCCGTAACCACCGAAAATCTGAACCGCATTATTCGAAATTCTTACGCAAGCTTCAGAAGCGTATAATTTTGCCATTGCGCCTTCACGGGTCATTTTTGCTTTCGCGTTTTTAAGGTCAGAAGCTCTTCTGATTAGCAGTTCTGAAGCGTCAATTTCTGTCGCCATATCAGCCAACATAAAGTTAACCGCCTGAAAACTCGAAATAGATTTTCCGAACTGGTGTCTTTCCTGAGCATATTTAAGTGCGGCTTTGTAAGCACCTCTCGCAATTCCTAAACTCAAAGCAGCAATCGAAATACGACCGCCGTCAAGGATTTTCATCGCCTGTTTGAAACCACTTCCCACTTCGCCCAATCTGTGAGAATCCGGAACGCGAACGTTGTCGAAAATCAATTCTGCTGTTTCCGAGGCACGCATTCCCAATTTATTTTCTTTTTTACCGGAAGTGAAACCAGCCATTCCTTTTTCCAACACGAAAGCTGTGGAATTATTTTTTGCACCAATTTCTCCCGTTCTTGTCATTACTACCGCAATATCGCCGGAAATAGCGTGCGTGATGAAGTTTTTTGCACCGTTGATAATCCATTCGTCGCCATCTTTGATCGCTGTTGTGGACATTCCGCCGGAATCTGAACCTGTGTTGTGCTCCGTCAATCCCCAAGCGCCGATGACTTTTCCGGAAGCCAAATCTGGCAGCCATTTTCTTCTTTGCTCTTCATTTCCGAATTCGTAAATGTGATTCGTACAAAGAGAATTGTGAGCCGCAACGGATAATCCAATCGATGGGTCAACTTGTGAAATCTCGTCCAAAATCGTCACATATTCCTGATAACCAAGACCAGAACCACCATATTCCTCAGGAATTACGATTCCCATAAAACCTAATTCACCCAACTGGTGAAATAATTCTACAGGGAAAGTTTGGCTCTCGTCCCAATCCATAATGTTGGGGCGGATATTTTTTTCAGCAAAATCTTTTGCCGTTTCAGCTATCATTTTTAGGTTGTCCATAGTGGCAGTATCCATACTTTTATCTTTGTCGCCAAATATAGAAAAATTAGGTTAAGGATAAATTATTTTTAAAATTTGTTTTTTATTCTTTATAAATCGAGGTTTTCATTATTTTAGCCTAGAATTTTTTCATATGAATCCGAAATTAAAAACCCTTTTATTCTTTCTCGTCGGTGCTTTTGCCGGAATCTCGGTAATGTTTCTCATCACAAATTACAAAATCGAGAAGCGAAATAAATTTCTGGCGGAAGCTGGAAGTCGGAAGTCAGAAGTTACCAAGTCTGAAAACAAAACTTACAGAGAATCAAATTCAGAAAATTCTATAGGAGAATTGACGAATGAAATTAAAGTTATTTCTTACGTGAAATCCAATCACAAATTACCGGATTATTACCTCACAAAATCAGAAGCTAAAAATCAAGGCTGGATTGCATCAAAAGGAAATCTCTGTAACGTTTTGCCAGGAAAAGCGATTGGTGGCGACAAATTCAGCAATCGTGAAAGACAACTTCCAAAAGGCGAACAATATTACGAAGCAGACGTGAATTACAACTGCGGAAACCGCGGCGCAGACAGAATTGTTTTTACTGAAGATGGTGATGTTTGGCTGACGAAGAATCATTATAAAAGTTTTGAGAAGAAATAGTCAGAAGCTGGATGTCAGAAGTCGGAGGATTTTTGATTCGTAAATGACTGTAATCTAATATTGCTAACTTCGGACATCGGTCTTCCGACTTCCGACAAAAATTATAAAATGAAAGAAATACTAATCGATTTTTCAAACATCGGCGACTACGAAGATTTTTACACGGAATTGAAATCCAAATTAGAATTGCCGGAATATTTCGGAGACAATCTGGATGCGCTTTCGGATGTGATTTCGGGTGGTTTGCAATTACCGCTTCATATCGAATTTGTGAATATGAGCGTGGATCAACTGGAAACTTTCGAAGACCTTCTGACGACCTTGGAAGATGTAGAAGACGAAGTGGAAGATTTTACATTCACTTATTTCCTTGAACAATACGAAGATGATGAAGATAAAAATTCAGATGAAAATGAATAATAATACACGAAAAGCCACGATTGATGACCTTTCCCAACTGGCGCAATTATTTGATGAATACAGAATGTTCTATCACAAAACCTCCGATATTTCCGGTGCCGAACAATTTATTTCCGAAAGGTTGGAAAGTCAGGATTCTGAAATTTTTGTGATTGATGAAGAAGGAAAGTTAGGTGGTTTTGTACAGCTTTATCCATTGTTTTCGTCTACGAGAATGAAACGTTATTGGCTTCTGAATGACCTTTACGTAAATCCTGAATTTCGTGGAAAAGCTTATTCCAAAGCGTTGATTGAGGAAGCAAAAGAACTTTGCAGAACATCAAACTCTTGTGGAATGTACCTTGAAACCGGAAAAGAAAATATGATTGGAAATCAATTGTATCCAAGTGCAGGTTTCAAGAAATATGATGAGGTTAATTTCTATGAGTGGACGATAGACGTATAAGTTTAAATGTTTGTACTTATTGTTTTTCGTATAAACCTTATTTAATATAAAGTATTGTTTAGCCTTATTAATATTATCTGCAATTATCAACTATTGATTAAATATTTAATATGATGTATTTTTCATAGTTTATTTTTAATATCTTTAAATAAAAAAACTATGAAAAAACTATTTACCCTTTTGTTTTTGACATTTGTGCAGTTTACATTCTCACAAAATATAAATTTTACTGATGTTAATTTTAAAAACTTCTTATTACAGTCCTCTCCCACTAATGGATTTGTACGTGATCTAAATAATAATTCTATAAAATTAGATCAAAACAATGATGGCGAAATCCAGATTTCTGAAGCAGAGAATGTATCCCTCATCAGTTTCAATGGGAGATTTTCATCAAGTCAAGATTATATTTTTTATTCCTTTATACCTTCTTATGATACTGAACTTCCCATAAAAGATATTTATTCTTTAGAGGGTATCAGTTATTTCAAAAATTTGAGAATTTTGGATTGTGCTTATGCTAAAATAACGTCTTTAGATTTTACTAATCTCAGCAAATTAGAACAGTTGTATTGCAAAAAAAATCAGATTACCAATTTTACTAATTTTCAATATGTAAAGACACTTTATGCTTTAGATTGTTCATTTAACTTATTGCAAAATCTTGATATATCTCAAGCTTCTCAAAATGTTAGCAAAGAAGCGGTCCTGTTTAGATTTAATGATAACAATTTAAAAAGTCTGAATTTACAGAATGGTAAGAAAACAGCTTGGTGTTGTTTGTGTGATTGGATGTTTTGTCCATTTGCGAGTGAGATTTTTTATGTATTTAACACGTGTTGTTATCAGCCTAAAATTGAAAACAATCCTAATCTCACAGATTTAAAAATAAATTGTAACGAATTCGGGTATCCGCCTTTTGCAATAGACAATTGTGACGTCCAAAGCACCACAGAAATTGCTGATATTAACGATAAAATTAAAATATCTCAAAATCCGTCTAATGGCGTACTTACAATTTTTAGCCCATTAAAAATTGAAAGATATACGATTCTTGATATGGCTGGACGAGTTTTGAAAAGCGAAAAGACCGAAAATAAAAACATTGATATTTCTTATTTTAATAAGGGCGTTTTTATCATTAAAGTCGAAACAAGACAAGGTATTGCAAACTTAAAATTTATCAAAAATTAAAATTCTAACTCAAATAAATGTAATCATAAACTTATGACAGAATTCGAAAAATACATACAGCGCTATTTGGATTTGGTTCCCTCTGAACATTGGATCGAGGAATTGAAAATTTCCGGTAAAAAGACTTTGGAGATTTATGAAAAACTTTCCGAAGAGCAAGCCAACTTCGCTTATGCTGAAGGTAAATGGACTCTGAAAATACTTCTGCAACATCTCATTGATACAGAAAAAGTTTTTGCTTATCGCGCGATGAGATTTTCCAGAAATGACCAATCATTGGTTTCAGGTTTTGATGAAGAAGCTTGGGCGGATAATTCTTACGCAGAAACCCGAACTTTGAAAAGTCTGATTAAAGAATTTAAAGTGACGAGAAAGCAGTCGTCTATTTTCTTCAAAACACTTCCGGCAGAAGCTTTACAATTGATTGGAATCGTGAATGAGAATGAAATAAAAGTAGAGACGATTGGAAAGTTAACCGTTGGTCACAATCTTCATCATTTGAATATTATTAAGGAAAGGTATTTGCCAAATTTATAATGGACTTATCTAAAGAAATACTCAATGTTGCATTAGATATGTCAATGGAATTAGGTGAAAATTGGTTGAAAACAATTCACGAAAGACTTCATAAAAAGTATCCGGAAATTTCTTCTGAAGATTTAGAAAAAATTAATTCCATTTGTAAAGAGGTGAATAAATTTGCAAATAATTATGTTTACAAAAGCGGTTCAATTATTAATAAAGAAATCAGTTTTGTAGATTTCAATAAATTCAAAGATGCTATGTTATTAAAGTATGATTGGATATCGGTAAGTAACTTGAACCAGTTGTACAGCCAAAGTTGTTATTATGCAATGAAATGATTTTAAATATTTCTATTTTTTCCTAGTCAAATACTTTCTACCCGGAATAAAAAGCAACAAAGCCCCAATCACAAACATCGATAATCTGGAAAGGAAATCACCACTTTTGGTATAGAATGTTTCGTGGTCTATGAGATTCACTTTTGCCATCAAAGCGCCTTTTGCGCCGTAAGGCAAATCGTCCACAATATCGCCTCTGGAATTGATGTGCGCACTTGTTCCGCTGTTCGCCGCTCTGGCAATTTCCCGTCTGGTTTCTATCGCTCTTAATTTTGCGTAATCCAATAATTGTTTGTGTCCCTGAGAATATCCCCACCAGGAATCATTCGTCACAATCGTTAAAAGATTGGCTCCCTTTTTCACATAATCAGTCACATATTCGCCATAGACACTTTCGTAGCAGATGATTGGCGCAATCACGGATTTGTTGTAAGGATTTTTGAAGACTTTTCGTTCCTTAGAAACACCAAGAGAACGAGTGGTTCCGCCAAGGTCTAGCATTACGTCGCCTAAAATTGGTTTAAAGAAATTGATGTATGGAAAAATCTCAACGCCTGGAACCAACATCGCTTTGTGATACACTTCCGGCTTTTGATTCGGGATAATTTGTATTGCAGAATTATATTCGTCAACCCAAATGCCTTGTCTTTCAAGATAGCTTGCTGTGACTGGTTTTTTCTCATCATTTTTGTAAACGTAATAGCTGGAAATTCCGCCCATGAAAACCGATTTTGGATGTTGCGTAAGAAATGCCTTAATATTACTAATGAGCATACTGTTATTAAATCCTTTTTCACTTATAGAACCTGGACCCGGCAGAGATGTTTCCGGAGAAAGATAAAGGTCGATGTTTTTATTTCCTGCTTTATCTTTTAGAATGGAATTTTCAGTTGCCAATTTTAAAAGATCGCTTTCAATTGTCAAACTGTCTTTCTGATATTTTTCATTATAAGGATCCAACGCTGGCTGAAGCATTGTCACGCTCAAAGTTCCGACAGATTTCGGTGAATAGTTATAATATTTGACCAAAGAAATTAACATCGGTAAAATGATGAAACCAGCCACCATTGATACATTTTTTATCAAAGGTTTTCTCTTTCGTCCGGCTTCCCAGATTCTAAACGTATAAAATGCGAGAACGTTGCAAATCAAAATCCAGAAACTTCCTCCAGTTGCGCCCAAAGTGTCGTACCACTGTATGAATTCGTGATAATCTGCAAAGACATTTCCAAGGTTCAGCCAAGGCCAGGTAAATTCCCAAACGAGATGCAACTTTTCAAACGTCATCCAAATTACCACAAAAAACACCAAGCCAAAATACGTTCCCTGACTTCTTTTGTAAAGCCGATAAAAATGGAAAATGATTGACATAAAAAAAGCATTCGTCAGAACCGGAAACAAAACGGCCAGGAGAGAATTGCTACCATCCGGAAGTTTGGAATTGTAAAGCCAACCTGTGGTAACGGCGTTCCAAATGACAAACGTAAGATAGGACAAACCAAATATCGCTAAGCTTTTCCTTTTAATATCACTGAATTTTGCAATGTTGTGTTCCATCATCAACAAAGGAACAAATGCAAAAAATATAAAAAACGGAATCCCGTAAGTCGGCCAGGAAATGGCGAGCAAAACGCCGGATATTAAAGCTAATAGAAGGTTTTTCATAATATTTTTTTTTGAACACAAAGTTCACAAAGAATTTTTCCAATTATTATGTTACAAGTTTCACAAAGGCGTAAAACTTAACAAAGATTTTTACTTTTATGAGCAAAGCGCCTTTGTGAGACTTAAAAAAATATATTTTACTAAAAGAACTTTGTGTTCATTTATATGTTTGTTTTAAGAAAATCTTTTCTTTCTAATAAAATAGAATCCTGCGCCCAAAATTCCCAAAATCCCAAAAGGCAAAAGTAAATTGATCCATTGCCATTTTGATCTTTCTGCGTCTACTCTTTCTCTGTCAAGCAAACGGATTTCAATTGTTCTGTTTCGGAGTTCCATCAGATTGCTGTCATCCAAAAGATAATCCAGGGCATTTCTGAGGAATTGCGCGTTTCCATAATGTTCTTTGGTAAGCAAATCTTCGCCCAAAGGAAGCGGTTTTCCTTTCCAGAGCTGATTTCTGGCGATGTCACCATCTGCAATCACGAGCATTTTATTTTCGGGACTTTTAGCTTTGAAGCCGGGATAAGCATTTTTCTCGCTTCTTGTCGCATATGCTGAGGTAAATTTTCCTTCCAGAGCCACTGCGAAAATCTTCGGCGGCGTAGGACGTTCCATTTCTCCAATACTGTCAGCACGGACGATTTCCGACAAGGCAACATAATTCGGAACGGTTTTGCTGATCGTTCTTTCACTCGATTCAAAAAGGACTCTGGTTTTGATATTTTTTCTTCCTAAAGTGTCTATGGATGTCGGAAATTCAAATTTTACAGGATTGATATTTTTGGTGATCGGATTTTTGGTTTCAGCAATTCCCAATGGGAAATAAGGCCAGAGAAAACTGCTGTATTGCGGATTTCCAGCCACTTCACCGGAAACAATTCTGATCAACGCAGATTTCTTCATATCCTTCGTTAAAGCCGGATTGATCCTCAAACCATAATTGAACATAAAATCGGTCAGATTAAGGTCAATAGGATAAGCCATTATTTTTTTCGCCTGAAAAAGCGTGTCCATTTCTGCATTCACAGCGTCTATCATCCAAAGTGTTTTTCCGCCGTTCATAATGTATTGATCCAGAATTACTTTTTCGTTATCGGTAAAAGCTTTTCTTGGTTTTGCAATCACAAGCGCATCCATTTGTTTCAACTTTGGAACATCGGCGAGTGAAAGTTCGGTTTTATTTTCCGGAATGATTGGGCCAACGTTGTAATTTTCCATTGCAACGTCCAGAAATCCCTGGAATTCGTCCGGACTTAACTCCTGTTGATTAACTAGAAATCCAACATTCTTGGCAGTTTCTTCAGTCAAACCTTTGATGGTTGAGACGAAATTATATTCAAGACTTTCGATTGATTTGCTCAGTTGTGTGTTTGCATCGATTCCAGATTGCTGGATGATAAGCGGAACAGCCGTTCCGTAGCCATTATATTTGATCGCCGCATACGGAAACATCACAATTTCCGAGATTTTTCCTTCTTTCATATCCGGAAGGATGGAGGGCTGCATTCCCATTCCTGCCAATGTATCCTGCGGAATTTTCTCTGCAATAGGATCACGGAACTTGTAATCGATTTTCGGATTAATCTTTCGGAACTCGTCCAGCATAAATTTGGTTTCATTCTGAAGCTGCTTGAAGGAAGCCGGAAAATCGCCATCCAGATAGACTTCGATGGTCATCGGTTTGTTCACATTTTCCAAAACTTTAATCGTAGAATCCGAAAGTGTATAGCGTTTTTCCGCCGTGAGATCGAAACGTTTGTAAACCAATCCGCTCATCCCGATGATCAGAAGAACCGCTATAATGATAAGTGTGATTTTATTTTTTTTATTCATCTTAATGATAATGAATTTTTGAATCTTTTTACTTTAATCTTGAATCTTTCCTTATTTCTTTCTCCAGACAAACCAACTCGCCAATCCTAATCCTATAAATATGACGAATAGGAAATAGCAAACGTCTCTTGTATCAATTTGTCCTCTTGTAAACGCTAAGAAATGCTGGTAAAATCCGATATTCTGCAAAATATAATCTGCACTTCCCAACAATTTATAACTCGCCAATTGCTCGATTCCGAAATAAGAAATGAAACAAATGAAAACGCCTAACAAATAGGCTGTAATTTGACTTGAAGAAAGTGATGAAGCCAAAATCCCAACTGCGGAAAATGCGGCAATCAGAATAATCAATCCGATGTAACTTCCGAAAGTCATACTTCCGTCAATATTCCCTTCCGGAACGCCTAAGACATAAACTGTATAATAATAAACCAACGAAGGTAAAAGACATAAAATTCCAACTAACCAAACGGATAGAAATTTTCCGCCAATGATTTCCGTAATTTTTACTGGTTGAGAAAAAAGCCAATATAAAGTTCCTGATTGTTGTTCCTCTGCCAAAGTTCTCATACTGATTGCCGGAATGATGAACATAAAAAGCCACGGCGAGAGCACAAAAAAACTTTGTATAGAAGCGCTTCCGATATCGAAAATATTAAAATCATTCTCGAAGAAGAAAAGGAAAAGCACAGAAATAATACTGAATGCGCCAATGATAATCCACGCGCTCCAGTTTCCGAAAAAGTTCCAAAGTTCTTTTTTGAATATTGCGATCATATATTAATTTGAAAATATTAAAGTTAGATGATTTTTAGTTTTTTAATCCTGATTTTTAATTTTGTTTCGATTGACCAATTTTACAATTGAAGTAATCAAAAATATAATTCCGAAGAATCCTAAAAGCAGATGCCACCAATATTCTATAACGTAATATTTGAGGATTACTGTAAATACGACGGCAAATAAAATGAAGGTTGCAATCTCATTAAACTGACGGAGTTTGATATTACTCGTTGGTAAAATGCTGCCATTTAGTTTTTTGAGTTCTTTTACTTTTTTCCAGCACCAGAAATGGTAAATTCCAAGCCCAACCAAAAATGTTAGTTTCAAATGAAACCAAGGCGTTTTCATCAGTCCTGAATTCAGAAAAATCATTGTCAGTCCGGAAAGCAGCATCAAAATTCCTGCAGGAACGGTAATGATATTCCAAAGTCTGACAGCCATAAAAATATATTGATTTCTTAGAATCTGCTGTTTTACTTCATCAAAACCATCCGTGTCCTTATAGTAAACAAAAAGTCTTACCAAATAGAAAATCCCGGCAAAGTAACTTACCATGAAAATAATGTGAATCGCTTTGATAATGGAATAAAGCATTGGTAATTTTTTGCAAAGATACTTTTTATTGGTAGAAGATAAAATAGGGAATGTATGCGATCACTTATAAATTATTGATGTTAAATTTGATGTATTTTTAGTGATTTAAAATTAAAAATGCTTATTTTGTAATAAATATTTAAAAAGTAAAGTATGTTGAAAAAATTACAATTATTTGTGTTAATGCTTTTTGGTGTTTTGGGAATTGCCCAATCATTAAAGCCAATTGCTAAAGAAGTCAATGATTATCACGCTCAAAAGGTTGCCTTCCAATCTGTAAGTCTTTTTAGTTTGGATAATAGTGGAAAGCAAGCCTCTTATGAGAAAGCTGCAAAAGATGCTAGAGTTTTGAAGTTAGATTCAAGAAAGCTTTCAAATATAATTTCCGAACGACCGGAAGCTGTCGAAATGACTTTCCCATTTGAAGACAGAGAGTTGACTGTTGAAATGGTAAAAGTAGATATCTACTCCAACGATTTCAAAGTTGAAACCAATAAAAAAGTGGTTACAGATTATAAGAAAGGTGTTTTCTACCGCGGAATTATTAAAGGAGATAACAGATCTGTTGTTGCATTTAGTTTCTTTGATAATGATGTAATAGGCGTTGCGTCTGCGCCTAATATTGGAAATGTGACTTTAGGAAAGGCCATTAATTCAGAAGATTTTGTGGTTTATAATGATCAAAAATTGACGGGTAAAAACCCATTCGTTTGTGCTGCTGACGAAATGATGGAGAATGAAAAACAAAAAATCAATTACAAACCTTTTTCCAAATCACCGCAGGTAACAAATTCTTGTGTAAGGGTTTATTATGAAGTTTGTAATAACCCTTTTCAGCAAAATGGTTCTTCTGTTTCTGCAACTACAAACTGGATTTCGGCGGTTCACAATAACATCAATACTTTGTATGTGAATGATGGCGTGAAAATGTCATTGAAAACTGTTTTCATTTGGGAAACAGCAGATCCTTATACAGGAACCTACAGCCAGAATCTTTCAGCTTTCAGAAGCAACCGTCCAACTTTTGACGGAGATCTTGCGCATTTGGTTAATTATCCTTCCACAACGAGTGTAGCTTATCTTAATTCCCTATGTTCTACAAATAGATATGCCTATTCCGGTATCAATATGACTTATAATAATGTTCCAACTTATTCATGGACTATTATGGCAATGACGCACGAGATGGGACATGCATTGGGTTCTCCTCATACTCATGCCTGTGCATGGAATGGAAATTCTACACCAATTGATGGTTGTGGTGCATTGGCTGGTTACCCAGAAGAAGGTTGTGATAATGTGGGTCCAATTCCTAGTGCTGGCGGAACTATTATGAGTTATTGCCACCTAAATTCGGTTGGGATTAATATGTCATTAGGTTTCGGCGAACAACCTGGTGCATTGATAAGACAGACAGTAGATTCCAAAGCTTGTCTGGGAACTGATTGTATCACAGCTTGTACTATTACCGTAAGTACTTTGGCGGTAAGTAACATCACAAAAACTGGCGTTACAGCTACGATTACAGATGCGGTATCCTCTCAATGGAAATACAGAGTCATCAAAATGGATGGAACGGTAGTGAAATCTGGTACAACAAGCACGAAAATTATCAATATTACTGGCTTAAGTCCAAACACATTTTATAAAGTAGAGGTTGGTATAGATTGTTCCAATGCCTATCAAAAAAGTCAAATTATCTTGACCGAAGATGATTGGTGTGGTAAGACCATTACAGATTCCGGCGGTGCAAATGCAAATTATACAGATGGTGAAAATTGGACCAAAACATTTTATCCGGACAGCTCTAATCAAAAATTAAAAATAACTTTCCAAGAATTTGATCTTGAAGAAGGTTATGATTTCTTAACCATAAGAAACGGACTCGCATCCTCGCCTGTATTTATTAGTAATTTGAGTGGAACATCGCTTCCTAATTCATATCAATCGACGCATGCAAGTGGTGCAATCACGATTACTTTCCGCTCCGATGGTGGCGTAACTGCAAAAGGTTTCAAAGCAAATCTTAGTTGTGCTGTTCTTGCAGTAGATGATGTAACTAATTCTAAAGATATCTCATTATCGCCGAATCCTGTTAAAAACCAGTTCACATTGAGTGGAATTAATAAGATAACAGCGGTTGAGGTGTATGATATTTCCGGAAAATTGGTAAAACAATTTGATGCAGAAAGTTTATCTAAAAATACATTCGATGTTTCCAGACTTAAAACCGGAAACTATGTTGTGAAAATCAAAACAGCAAATGACAGTTTTACTAAAAACCTGATCAAGCAATAATGATTCTTTAAAATCAATAATTATAAAACCGACATCAATGTCGGTTTTTTTTTATTCAAATTCTACATAGATTTTTTCGCCGGTACTCATACCGAAAAGGGTAGAAGCGCCATTCAAAACGCTACCTTTATAGATTGTGATTTCGAGCAGATCGGCATCATTAAAAATAACCGATGATTTTCCGTGAAATTCCTGTTCTCTCTCCCAGTCTGTTACAACATCTGTATATTGATCCAGTATTTTTGAAGAAACGATATTTCGAAATTTAACAGTGAAATTCTCAGAGATGGAAGCGTATTTTTCAAACAATTTCCGACTGATATTAGAAACCACATTCCCGAAATTATCAATATACATCACTTCGCCAATGATCATTTTTTCAGGCTCATTGTAAATTGCTCTTGGGAAAGAAACGTCTTTTATTGATTTGATTTTCCTCCCAATGACTTCCGGCAATCCGCCTTTGTACAGATGCATTGCAGCAGGAACAAAGATCTCAGTTGCAGGAAAAATGACTTTGTCATCAAAACGATTATTCAAAGTTATTTCATAAAGAGCTTCCGGTTTTATATCGAAGAATGTGAGGCTCGTGATGCCATTATCGGCTGAAATAAAATAATGTCCATCAATTTTTGCAATAATGTTTTTCCTGGATTTATGATAAAAGCTATCGACAGCAATAATGTGAATGCTGCCTTCCGGGAAAAATTTATAAGCATTTCGGACAATGTAGGCTGTCTGTAAAAGATTGTAAGCCGTAATGTTATGCGTAATATCAACCACTTTCACTTCCTCGCTCCAGCTTAGGATTTTACCTTTCATACTTGCAACACGATGGTCCACAAGTCCGTAATCTGAAGTGAGTGTAATGACTGACATATTCTGGTATTTGTTGCAAATTTAATATAATTCAATTTTTAAAGACTAATATCATATCAAATCTATTCATATATTTGTTAGACTAACCACTAATATTACATATGTTCGAAATAAATTATGAACTCGAAGGCATAAACACCAAAACGTTTTATGGTGTTCAGAATCAAAATTTCAATCTGATAAAATCCAGCTTTCCGACACTCAAGATCACGGGAAGAGACAACTTTGTCTTCGCAATGGGCAACAGAGAAACTTTAGATCTTCTTAAGAAAAAATTAGACGACGTCTCGGATTATATTTCCAAACACAATTCTATAGAAATCAAACAATTAGAGTCTCTTCTCAAGCTGAAAGACGATTCCGAAAAACAATTGGTCTTTGATCAGGATATCATTGTAAAAGGTGTCAACGGAAAAGTGATTAAGGCTAAAACAACCAATCTGAAAAAACTGGTCAAAGTTTCTGAGAAGAAAGATATGGTTTTCGCAATCGGTCCAGCCGGAACAGGAAAAACTTATACCAGTGTTGCTTTAGCTGTAAGAGCTCTTCGGGATAAGGAGGTTAAAAGAATTATTTTGACAAGACCGGCTGTGGAAGCTGGCGAAAGTCTCGGTTTTCTTCCGGGAGATCTCAAGGAAAAACTGGATCCATATATGCAGCCATTATATGACGCCTTGAGAGATATGATTCCTCACGAAAAGCTGGAAGGCTATATGGAAAAAAGAATCATCGAGGTTGCTCCTTTGGCATTTATGAGAGGTAGAACCTTGGATGAAGCTTTTGTGATCCTGGATGAAGCCCAGAATACCACACATTCTCAGATGAAAATGTTCCTCACAAGGATGGGAATGAATGCAAAATTCATCATCACAGGCGATCCGAGTCAAATAGATTTACCGAAAAACCAGCAGTCCGGCCTCAAAGAATCGATGACGATTCTGAAAGATGTGGAAGAAATCGGATTTGTGCACCTTACCGAAGAAGATGTGGTAAGACATCCTGTGGTAAAGAAGATCATTATGGCTTATAACAGCATAGAAAGAAAGTAAAAATTAATTTTTGGTACAGAACTTGGTAAGCTTTGTATGAAAATTTAATTTTATAAACTATGAAAAAGATTTTTTTAGCTGCTGCGATTGCCGTTTTTGGCTTTACGCAAGCTCAGTAAGGTTTTAAATTAGGTGCTCATATTGGTGCTCCTACAACTGGAAATTCTGACTTTACTTTAGGTCTGGATGCTGCTTATAGATGGAATCTTGCTAAAGGTTTTGATCTTGGTGTAGCCACTGGTTATTCCCATTTTATAGGTAAAAGTTATGATTATCCTGGAGGTAGATTGAAGGGAGACGACTTTGGATTCATTCCGGTAGCTGTTTCTGGTAAATATTCATTTTCCGGTGCTCCGATAGCCGTAGGTTTAGATCTTGGTTATGGAATTTCTACTAATGAAAATGTAAACGGTGGTTTATATGCCCTGCCAAAATTTATGTACAATATGCCTGTTGGAGAATTGTATGTAGGTTACCAAAGTATCTCTGGAGAATATGACAGAAGATACTATGATGATCGTCCTATTGCGGGCAAAGAATCAGTGGGTGCTGTAATCGTAGGTTTTAATTTTAACCTGAAATAAATTTGTTCGAATATAAATTGAACTCCAGTGGTAACACTGGAGTTTTTTTTGTCTGATTTCTGGATTTTATTAATTGTTAACAAGTAAGTCTTTTCTAATGTCATTTCCGACTTGGATTTACTCACAAAAATTCAGTAATTTCGCAACCAAAGTAAATCTAAAAAAATGAGTAAATCTATTGAAGAGTTGAAAAGCCTTTCGACACAGATCAGAAGAGACATTCTTAGAATGGTTCACGCTGTGAACAGCGGTCATCCGGGAGGTTCTCTTGGGTGCACAGAATATTTCGTGGCACTTTACGGCGAAATTTTAAATTACAAATTACCATTCACGATGGAAGGCAAGGACGAAGATCTTTTCTTCCTTTCCAACGGGCATATTTCACCCGTATTTTACAGTACTTTGGCAAGATTCGGATTTTTCCCGGTCGCAGAATTATCCACTTTCAGAAAACTAAATTCAAGATTGCAAGGTCACCCGACAACACACGAAGGTTTACCCGGAATTCGTGTAGCTTCGGGATCTTTGGGTCAAGGTTTGTCTGTAGCTTTAGGCGCTGCACAAGGTAAAAAACTAAACGGCGACGATTCTTTGGTTTACACACTTCATGGCGACGGCGAGTTGCAGGAAGGGCAAAATTGGGAAGCTTTGATGTATGGGGCGGCTAAAAAAGTTGACAACATCATTGCAACAATAGATTACAACGGAAGACAAATCGATGGTGATACAGACGTAGTACTGTCACTTGGAGATCTGAGAGGAAAATTAGAAGCCTTCGGATGGTTGGTTTTGGAAGAGAAAAACGGCAATGATTTGGAAGCTGTAATCGGAATCTTAAACAAAGCAAAATCTGAAACCGGAAACGGAAAACCAGTCGCTATTTTACTTCATACGGAAATGGGAAGCGGAATAGATTATATGATGGGAAGTCACTCTTGGCACGGAAAAGCACCAAATGACGAGCAGTTGGATACAGCTTTCAAACAATTATATCTGGAAGCTCCAGCAGATTATTAATGATAAATTATCAGTGATAAATAATTAAAAATCAAGACAAATAGTCATTTATCAACTATCATTCATCAATTATCACCTTTCAACCATCAATTATAAAATAATGAAATATACATACACAGAAAAAAAAGATACACGTTCAGGCTTCGGAGCTGGTTTGGCAGAATTAGCTGACACCAATCCAAATGTTGTCGCACTTTGCGCAGATTTGATTGGCTCTCTGAAGATGGAGAAATTCATAGAAAAAGCACCGGAAAGATTTTTCCAGACTGGTATTGCCGAAGCAAATATGATGGGCTTGGCAGCAGGTCTTACAATCAACGGAAAGATTCCTTTCGCCGGAACTTTCGCCAACTTTGCAACATCCAGAGTTTACGATCAGATCCGTCAATCTATTGCATATTCTAATAAAAATGTAAAAATTGCCGCATCTCACGCCGGCGTTACTTTGGGAGAAGATGGTGCAACACACCAGGTTTTGGAAGACATCGGAATGATGAAAATGCTTCCCGGGATGACGGTGATCAATCCTTGCGATTATAACCAGACCAAAGCCGCAACTTTGGCAGCAGCAGAGCACGAAGGTCCAGTTTATCTTAGATTTGGCCGTCCTGTGGTTCCCGTTTTCATTCCGGAAGATATGCCTTTCGAGATCGGAAAAGGGATTTTGCTTCAAGAAGGAACAGATGTAACCATCGTTGCAACCGGACATTTGGTTTGGGAATCATTATTGGCAGCAGACGAATTGGAGAAAGAAGGCATCTCTTGTGAGGTTATCAATATCCACACAATCAAACCTCTGGACGAAGAGATTATCCTGAAATCTGTAGAGAAAACAGGAAAATTAGTTTCAGCAGAAGAGCATAATTTCCTTGGCGGATTGGGCGAATCTATCGCTGGAATGTTGTCCAGAAGAAGACCAACACCTCAAGAATTTGTAGCCGTTCACGATACTTTCGGAGAATCAGGAACACCAGCAGAATTGATGAAAAAATACCAGATCGATGCAGAAGCTGTCGTAAAAGCAGTGAAAAAGATCATAGAAAGAACAAAATAATTCTCAACAATTATACCATACAAAATCCACCATTTCCGGTGGATTTTTTGTTTGCTGAATTTTAAGAAGCTATTTGACTCCGTCCATTGCTTTTAGGAGCAATTCCCGCTATCCACTATTACTCCTCGCACCAAGGCTTTTCCCAACGCTTGCTGTGGGGTAACCGTTACTATCGGGGCTATGGGATTTGTCATCCAAATCAAATTTTTATCATAAAATTTAAATGAAGTTGACCAATGATTGCTTTAATTTTTTCCTTTCAGGCTATACTTAGTTTCGTCAGTCATTATGATAAGGTTTCCCCTGCAAAATTGTCGCTGCTCTGTAAATCTGTTCCACAAAAAACAAGCGGATCATCTGATGGGTAAAAGTCATTTTGGATAAAGATATTTTTTCATTCGATCGTTGATAGATTTCTTCCGAGAATCCATATGCACCGCCGACCAGGAAATTGATTTTTTTGACAGAACTTCCCATCCAGAAATCGATTTTTTCCGAGAATTCCCGGCTTGTGAACTGTTTCCCTTTCTCGTCTAGAATAATGACGAGTTCAGTAGGTTCAATTTGGTTCAGGAAGGATTTTGCTTCCTCTTTTTTAAGTTGATCCGGCGTGAGGTTTTTAGCATTCTTGATATCAGGGATTTCGATCAGTTCAAAATTCCAGTGTTTTGGGATTCGGGGAAGATAATATTTGATGAGAGAGATGATTTCTTTGTCATCCGTTTTCCCAATACAGATCAAATTAATACGCATTTACTATATTTGTGGGGCAAAGATAAATGAATGGCAAAAAAAATACAGCGTTTTTTCCTGAAAATTAGAGACTTCTTCGACAATATTCACATTCCTTATTTGGGGATTTCTCTCTGGCGGATGTTCTCAATCTATTCCGATGCGATTTTCAAAAATCCTTTGGGAAGGCAGGCTGCGAGCATTTCGTGGAACTTTTTCCTTAGCCTTTTCCCGATGATTTTGTTCTTTCTGTCGGTTTTGCCTTTTATGCCGCATTATGACAAGCTTCAGTTTTATATTTTCGAAGTGCTGATGCCACGGATTTTTCCTTCTCACATGCAGAGTGACGTGGCAAGTTACATTCAGGAAAGCATTATCCCGAATATGAAATCGATTAGCAATCTTACGATCCTATTGTCCTTTGTTTTTGCGACCAACGGCTGTTTTACTTTGATTAATGGCTTTAATAGAAATACAGAACTCTCAAGAACCTTTGTGAAAGAATATCTTCTCGCAATGCTGGTTACGATTTGTTTTCTTTCTTTGGTTTGCCTGTCAATTTTTGGAATCTATTATAGTGAGGTTGTTTTGAAGCTTTATACGCCAACTTATGATATCACGTGGTTTACAAAAAACCTGACGAAGATTATCAGTTTTGTATCATTTCCATTGTTTTATTTTGTCTTGCTAGCACTTTTTTACTGGGTTGGCTGTCTGAAAATTACAAGAATCCGTGAAGCATTTCCAGGCGCAATTCTAACGACTGTTTTGTTTGTTTTGCTCACTTATCTTTTTGCAATTTATGTAGCCAATATTGCGCGTTACAATGTACTTTACGGCTCCATTGGTTCCATTATTTTGGTAATGGTCTGGGTAAATGTGAATGTATTTTTGGTATTAATGGGAAATGAACTGAACCTTGCCATCAAAAAAGTAAAACTTGAAAAGATTGTTCGTGACGAAATGCGGACTATTAATGATTTTTAATTCTGGTCTAATCTTAATTTTAAATCTAAAAATTGTTATATTTACACTACTTAAAAGGAACTATAACTAAAAATATAAGAATATGGCAAAAGGTCAGGACGTAAAAAAGGCTGTGAAAAAAGAACCTCTAAAAACAGCTAAAGAAAAAAAAGAAGCGAAACGAGATAAGAAAAATGCTTCTAAAAGAGATTAAAAATAAAAACCCTTTCAATAATCAGTTGAAAGGGTTTTTTATATCTACTAAAAAGATTAGACTCAGTATTTTAAGTTCGCTTCACTTTAGAAACCCCATTGATACTTTTCAGTTGTTTGAAAGTCTCTTCCAGCTGGCTTTTGTTCTTGACTTCCAGATTGATATTTCCTGTAAAAATTCCGTCATTAGAAGAAATGCTCATACTCTTCATATCCATATTCATAGATCCGCTTATGACCGCGGTAATGTCGTTGATCATTCCCATTCTGTCCAATCCTTCGATTTCGATTTTAACCCTGTTTTTGAAGCTTTCCGCATTCACCCATTTCGCCTGCAGCACTCTGTAGTCATAATTTGCTCTCAGGTTGATGGCGTTCGGGCAGCTGTCACTATGGATTTTGATTCCGTCGGATATTGTAATGAAACCAAAAATCTTATCTCCGGGAATGACAGTGCAGCATTTCGCAAAAGAATAATTTAGTTTTTCCTCATCTTTTCCAAAGACGATCATATCCAGATTGGAATCTATTTTTTCTACAAATTCTTCTTTGTTAGAAGTTTTTCGGAAACGCTGGAAAAGATTGCTTAGAATACTCTTGCCGTCTGCATAGCGTTTTATATCGCCAATGTCAAAAGTGCCGTTTTGAAACCCAAGGAAAAGATCCTGGGAAGTTTTCAGGTTCAGGGATTTCTGCAGACCATTGATTTCTTCTTCCGAAAAATTCAGTTTTGCGTGGCGCATTTTCCTTTGCAGAATTTCTTTTCCTTCTGATGTGTTTAGATTTTTTTCAGAATTAAGGATATTTTTGATCTTAGACTTGGCTTTTGAAGTCACTACAAAATCCAGCCAGTCCGGTTTTGGTTTTTGATTCTGAGAAGAAAGAATATCGATCTGATCACCATTCTGAAGCACATAGCTTATTGGAACCAGTTTTCCATTGATTTTCGCTCCAAGACATTTCGTTCCAAGATCTGAGTGAACAGAAAATGCAAAATCCAATGCTGTTGCGCCAGTCGGCAGGATTTTGATCTCGCCTTTTGGTGTGAAGACGAAAACCTCCTTAGAGTAGAGATTGAGTTTAATATTATCCAGGAGTTCCGATGTACTCAGATTTTGCTGTTGTTCCAAAACATCACGGATCTCTGTTACCCAATTTTCAAATCTTTGATCATCGGTATTTTTTCGGTAACCTTCTTTGTATTTATAATGTGCTGCAACACCTTTTTCTGCAATTTCGTTCATTCTTTCCGAACGGATTTGAACCTCTATCCATTTTTTGTCCGGACCCATCACCGTAAGATGCAGACTTTCGTAGCCTGTAGATCTTGGTTGAGAAATCCAGTCTCGCATTCGC
Source organism: Chryseobacterium sp. TB1-D10 (assembly GCF_059803555.1). Taxonomy (NCBI): domain Bacteria; kingdom Pseudomonadati; phylum Bacteroidota; class Flavobacteriia; order Flavobacteriales; family Weeksellaceae; genus Chryseobacterium; species Chryseobacterium sp. TB1-D10. Next base: position 214,925 of record NZ_JAPFHB010000005.1, read on the forward strand.
GAAGGATTGCTTTGATAAAGATCTGTTACGATAGAATATATTTTCCAGGCCAGGAATTTCTCATTTCGGGGATCAGATTTATAAATAATTCTGATGGCATAATTATCATAAACTTCCTCAAAAGTCACATTCTGCTTCTGCATTTTCCGATAAATGGAACTGATTGCTTTTGCACGACCTTTGATTGTGAAGTTGAGATTTTCTTCCTTCAGTTGTTCAGAAACTTCTTTGGTAAATTCCTCCACATATTTTTCACGAACTTCTTTCGCAGTTTCTAATTTGCTTTGAATTTCATTATAAATATCAGGATTATTGTATTTGAGAGATAGATCTTCCAATTCAGATTTGATGGAATAAAGTCCAAATCTATGGGCTAGCGGTGCATAAATATAAGCCGTTTCCGAAGCTATTTTTTTCTGCTTGGCTGGATGCATGCTGTCCAGTGTTCGCATATTGTGTAATCTATCCGCAATTTTTATAAGAATCACACGGAAGTCTTCTGAAAGTGTCAGTAATAATTTTCTGTAGTTTTCGGATTGTACCGAAATATTCTGCTGATTCATTACAGAGATTTTCGTCAATCCGCTGACGATGTCTGCAATGGTTTTCCCGAAGATTTTGCTAAGATCTTCGTAAGTGTATTCCGAATCTTCGATAACATCGTGTAGTAGGGCACAGGCAATACTTGTTGCTCCTAAACCAACTTCATTAGCAACAATTTTTGCCACTTCAATAGGATGGTAAATATATGGCTCGCCGGTTTTTCTTCGCTGGTCTTTGTGTGCGTCCAAAGCAATATCAAAAGCCTTTCTGATGAGCTTATTCTGTTCCTCATCCAAAGTACGGTACGTATTGGTAATGAGGTCTTTATATCGTGCAAGGATTTCCTTGTTTTCTTTCTCTAAATCGTAGATCATCTTTGTATGTTATCTCATAACGAATATAAGAAAATTAATACACATTATCAAGCTATATTTGTACTGCATTTATTTGAAATAATTGATGGATGAAAGAAAAATATGACATATTATTCCGTAGATTTTATCAGATTCTGATTCCGTTTTACACAGTTTTCTTGGTGTATCTGATGTTCTTCGGATTCGGGAGAAGTCAATATGATATTAATATTGTAAGGCTGTCACCGCTGATTTCGACTTTTAGTTTTGTGAAGGAAACGATAGCTTGGAAAACGATTGTTATTAATGTTTTTGGAAATATTTTAATGTTCATTCCTTTTGGATTTCTCGGAATTGCCTTTCCAAAATTTAATGATTTTAAAACTTTAATCATCAATTTTCTCTCGGCAATTATTCTCATAGAAAGTCTTCAATATTTCACAAGACTCGGCGTGTTTGATATCGATGATATTATTTTGAATACCATCGGCGTTGCAGTCGGCTTTTGGATCTACAAATCCTTCAAATTTAATAATCCATCAACTAATAATTGAGAACAATCAAATTCTATTTATTCAATTCCTTAGCGCGGTTTTCCGCAGCTAATATTCCGTTTTTCAGGATTGATTTCAATTCGTTATCGTCAAAGGTTTTAAGTGCAGCTTCGGTTGTTCCGCCTTTTGATGCGACATCTCGTATCAGTTCTTCCAAAGATTTATCGGAATTGTTAATGAGGTGATAAGCGCCCAACATCGTTTGTTTTACAAATAGTTTTGACAGATTTTCATCTATTCCCATTTCTGTTCCGGCTTTTATCATCGCATCGATGATGTAATAGAAATATGCTGGCCCGCTTCCGGAAAGTGCTGTTACGCCGTCCAAAAGGCTCTCGTCTTCCAAATAGACAGAACGTCCTGTAGAATTCAATAATCGCTCAACATTCATTAATTCTGAGAAAGAAATTCCGTCAGCTGCAGTGTAACCTGTTATTCCCATTCCCAGAAGAGTAGGAGAATTTGGCATTGCACGAACGACGAATTTGTGATCCAGTAATTTCTGAATTTTCTCAATAGAAATTCCCGCCATTATAGATAAAACCAAAGATTTATCAGAAATTTCAAAAGGTAAATTTTCAGCGACAAATCCAAAATCCTGAGGTTTCACAGCGATGATAATTAAATCGGCTTCAAGGTTTTTAATCCCATCAAAAGATGAAATCACAGAATCAGGAAAAGACTCCTTTAGTTTATCTTTTTTATTTTCACTTCTTGTGATGAGGTGTAGGTTTTGCGGTTTTATCAATTCATATTTCAAGAACGATCTTGAAAACGAAATCCCCATATTTCCTGCTCCTAAAACTGCAATTTTCATATTTGTGTTTTGGTTTAATCAAAATTACTTACTTACAAAACTTAAAACTGTATATTCATTTAATTCCATTTTGCTCCGAACGATACAATTATGAAGTAAATGATGAACATTATTACATTCGTGGTTAAATTTGTGAAAATGAAAGGCTTAATTATACGCCAATCTTTCGTTTTTTGTTTAATTGCTAAAAAGTAAAACGGAAATTCAATTATTAAAGTGGCAATGAAGGAAATTCCCATTCCAATTAAAAAACCACCCAATTCATATTCTCCTAATCTAGTTTTTCCTCCCCAAAAATCTGTGTTTCCACTAAGTTCAGAAAAATGTGGGGCAATGAAATATAATCCAATGAACATTGAAATATAATTAGCAAAAATAATAAGCCATTTTCTATTTGAAATATTGAATTTGGAAGTTAAAATTTTACTTTCATAAATGCCAATTAAAGCATTTATCCATACTAAATGTATAAATCCAAACCACATCATTGGAGAACCTGCATTTGCCAAAATAAAATTTGGGAATAGAAGTAAAATAAGCAGGATTAGTGAATTTTCTTTAGTCATTAATATGCGTACTTTAGGCATTAACAATTTCCATCAATCTCGCAGGAATCGCCTTCTTCAATAATTTTTAAATCTGAATCTGATTCAGAAAACTCTGACCAGCTTTTTTCCAAAACTTCCGAAAATAAATGCGTTGGTTGTGCGCCAGAAATCGCATATTTTTGATTGAAGACAAAAAGCGGAACACCTCGGATTCCAAGATTTGAAGCTTCATTAATATCATCATTTACAAGTTCTGACAATTCTTCAGATTTTACTGCATTTTGGATTTCTTCATTTGTGAATCCAATTTTATTTCCAATTTCTGACAAAACTTCAACGTTATCAATATCTTTTCCTAATTTGAAATAAGCTTCGAATAGAAGTTCTTCCATTTCGTCGGCTTTTCCTTTTTCTTTGGAGAGTTGAACGAGCATTTGACTCTTGAAAGAATTAGAAACTTTCACTTCATCAAAATTAAAATCAATTCCGGCATTTTTTCCGGATTGGATAAGGTTTTCGTGCATCTGCAATATTTGCGGCATCGGAAAACCTTTGACTTCGGAAAGATATTCGTAATGATTTTTTGTTAAATCAGTTTTCATATTCGGGTCGAGTTGAAAAGAATGCCAATTGACCTCAATATTTTCATTCTCAGAAAAGTTCTGAAGTGCTTTTTCGAAATTTCTTTTTCCGATGAAACAAAACGGACAACGTGTGTCGCTCCAAATATCTACTTTCATTTTTTTATTTTAGATAATATTCACTTCCCGCTCCAGCTCAATTCCATAATTTTCTTTAACAGATTCAATGATCATCGTAGAAAAATCAAAAATCTCTTTGCCTGTCGCGTTTCCAGTAGCGTTGATAATAACCAAAGCCTGCAATTTGTGCGAAGCTACATTTCCGATCTGTTTGCCTTTCCAGCCGGATTGTTCAATCAGCCAGCCAGCAGGAACTTTCACAAAATCGCCATTCGGATAACCCGGAATGTTTTCGAATTTTTCTTTTAAAGCTTCATATTGAGCGAGTGGAATAGTTGGGTTTTTAAAAAAACTTCCGGCATTTCCAGTCAATTTTGGATCCGGTAATTTGCTCTGTCTAATATTAATAACCGATTTCGAAACGTCTTGAATTGTAGGATTTGAGATTCCCAAAAGATCAAGTTCTGTTTTTATTGCGCCGTATTCAATATCAATTTTATGATCCTTTCTGGTTAACTTAAAAGTGACTTCCAAAATCACATATTTCCCTTTTCCTTCCTGCTTGAAAATCGAATCTCTGTAACCAAACCGACATTTTTCAAGGTCGAAAATTTCAATTTCGAGGGTTTCAAGATTTAGAACTTTGCAGCTTTCAAATACGTCTTTGATTTCTGTTCCGTAAGCACCAATATTTTGCATTGGCGAAGTACCGACGTTTCCCGGAATCAATGATAGATTTTCCAATCCACCATAATTTTTCTCCAGACAAAACATCACAAATTGATGCCAGTTTTCTCCGGCTTTTGCAATGACCAGGATTTCATTTTCATTGATAATTTCCTCAGTGATTCCTTTCAGATTTAATCTAATCACTAAGCCGTCAAAATCCTTTGTCAAAAGTAAATTGCTCCCGCCGCCTAAAAAGAGTATGGGCGTTTGAGGGTTAGCTTGGTTTAGATTTTCTATAAGTTCTTCCGCCGAGTTGACCTCAGCAAAATATCTTGCAGAGACATCTACTCCAAATGTGTTGAAAGGTTTGAGAGAAACGTTTTCCTGTATCATTATTTATATTGAGGAAGCAGATTATTAAGTTCTGTTTTCAATTTTTCCAGTTGTTTGTAACCTGCGGATTCAGCGGGAACGTTGTAAAATTCATATTCTTTTGTATCTGTTACAATAGTGAAAATCTGATCCGCACCATCATAGTGACCGCGTTTTTCCCCGCTTTGGGTTTTCTCCAACAGAGATACATCGATTCCGGAAACCAATTTGCTCCAGTCGCTGATATTTATTTTCTTATTAAAATTTGGAAAATCTGTCATTCGTCCGCCCGCTGAAGAAGATGCCAGAGAATCTTTGTTTGCTGTGATAGACGTAAACCCACCTCTGCCGTAAGTGTTTCTGATTGTTACCGATTCAATTTTCATATTCTGAGCCACTGTTTTACAGTTCATCAGGAACAGAGATAAGGCGGAAAGGATAAATCCGATTTTTAATATTTTCATCATTTTTAATTTTATATTATGCAAATTCTGAATTGTACTTTTGAATGGCGTCTTTCAAAATTTCCACGCTTCTTTTCAGGTCTTCCTGTTTCAAAACGTATGCAATTCTTACTTGTTTTTTTCCAAGTTCTGGATTGCTGTAAAAACCGCCCATTGGCGCAACCATTACTGTTTCATTGTTGTTGGAATAACTTTCCAGAAGCCATTGCGCAAATTTCTCGGTATCATCTACTGGCAATTCAACGCCGCAATAAAATGCACCTTTTGGTTTTGGGCAGATCACTCCGGGTATTTCGTTCAATAATCCTACCAAAAGATCACGGCGCTGTTTATATTCTTCTCTTACATTTGCAATATATTCTGCATCGTTTTTATGAGCAGCAGTTGCAGCAATTTGCCCCAAAAGAACAGGACTCAATCTTGCCTGGGCAAAAAGAATCGCAGCATCGTGGATTTTTTTCGAACGTGTAATTAGGCAGCCGATTCTGGCGCCACACATCGAGTATCTTTTTGATTCTGAGTCAATGACGATTACGTTGTCTGCAACTTCCGGGAATTCAAACATTGAGATTTGTTTGTCTCCGTCGTAAACATATTCTCTGTAAACTTCGTCGGAAATTATGACGATATCGTATTTTTTAGCGATCACAGCTAATTGTTCAAGTTCATCTCTCGAGTACAAATATCCTGTTGGATTTCCCGGATTACAGATGACAATTGCTCTGGTTTTATCCGTAATTCTTTTTTCAAATTCTTCGATAGAAGGTAAGGCAAAGCCTGTATCAATAGTTGAAGGAACTGCTACGATATTGATGTTGAAAGTTCCTGCAAAACCATTATAATTCGCGTAATAAGGTTCCGGAATGATGATCTCATCGCCATCATCACAAAGTGTGGAAATAGCAAAGTTCAAAGCTTCGGAACCGCCGTTTGTCACGATGAAATTATCAGTCGTCAGATCTGTAAAACCTAAAGAATGATAATAGTCTCTCAGTGCAGTTCTGTATTCCAGATTACCTTCGGAAAGTGCATATTCATAGATTTTCAGGTGGTTGTTTCTAATGGCTTCCAACGCTGTTTCAGGCGTTTCTATGTCGGGCTGACCAATATTAAGGTGGTAAACTTTGATTCCTTTTTGTTTTGCTGCTGTCGCAAACGGAACTAATTTTCTAACTGGAGACGCAGGCATATGTTGCGCACGTTGTGATATTTTCGGCATTGTTTATTGACTTTGGGATACAAAAATAGTGATTTTTTGGTTGTCGGTTGATGGTTGTGAGTTGATAGTTTTAAAATTCGAGAGAATGTGATTTGATGACAAATCTTGATTATTTGCGAAGCTGCAGCCCGACTTGAGTGGAAATCCTTTTTTTGTGGCTGGAATAGCTTTGGCAAAAAAGATTGACTTCGTCGAACCACTTCGTTAGGTTTGGGAACGGAAGGCGGAAAAGCTGCCCAAAAAATTAACAATTAAATACTTTCTGTAATTTGAATCTTCAATTATCTTTGCCGCTATGAAAAATACAGTTTTACTTTTTTTGTTTGTGTTGACATTAAGTTGTAAAACTTATAATACTTCTATTTTGGAAAACGGAGATTTGCTTTTTGTACCAGCTGTAGAAACCGGATTGTCGGGTGCTATTAACAATGTGACACAAACGGAAAAGAAAACTTCATACGATCATATTGGAATCGTTAAGAAAGAATCCGACCATCTATATGTTCTTCACGCTGCTCCAAAAGGCGGTTCTCAGAAACAAAAACTCAATTCTTTTCTAAAAGAACAGACTAAACAAGGACAGAAAATTGATGTTTACCGTTTGAAATCCGAATACCATCATGCAATCCAAAATTCTGTTTCAACGGCTGAAAATTTGCTTGGAAAACCTTACAATTTCAATTATATTCTGGATGATAATTCTTATTACTGTTCAGATTTTGTGGAAAGAGCGTTTCGTGAGAATCAGATTTTTACATTGGAACCAATGACTTTTATCGATCCGAAAACGAAGAAAACCGATGCATTTTGGGAGAAATTCTACCAGGATAAAAACCTGAAAGTTCCGGAAGGCGAACCTGGCTGTAATCCAAACGGTTTGGCCGCTTCTGAAAAACTGAGTAAAGTCGGGGAACTCAGATAAAATTTTTTAAAATTAATTCATACTTATTTGGTGGGAATTAAATAATTTCTATATTTGCAATAGAATTAAGATTAAATGATACGCATATTCTCTCAAATCATAATGTGTAACTCCAAGTAAATCATTGGGTAGGAGAGAATATGTATAAGCTTTACCCTTTTCGGTAGAGCTTTTTTTATTTCAAAATTTAATACGAGCTATGAGAAAATTAATTAATAAAAATATTTATGTTGATGAGAACGTCGTTTCGCTTGTGGCTTACCAAGTGATTCTGCTCACCGTTTTTGGGATTCATTTTCAACAGCAATGGCTGCTGGTTTTTCTGGCTTGCGATTTTTCTCTTCGTGCAACGGGATTGTTCGCTTCTCCTCTTTATTTCGTAGCGAAGAAAGTTTCCGAGTTTCTCTATTTTGAAAAGAAACCTGTATTTGCAGGACCGAAGAGATTTGCCGCGATGTTGGGGTTTGTAATGACAATCCTGATTGCATTTTCTTATGATTCCCAAATAGGGATTTTCCTTGGAATTACGCTGATCGCTTTGGCTGCTTTGGAAAGTGTTTTCAACGTCTGTATTGGATGCTACATTTATAATTTTCTAATCGTTCCGATTCAAAACAAATTCAACAATTCACCAAAATAAGATATGACTATGATTTACACACAAGAAACTTTTGGCAGCAATTTAGCTCCGAAGCCCGCAAAGGAAATTATTCTGGAAATAGAACTGAATGGAAAGATCAGATTTGATCTTCTGCTTTACACGATTTACAACCACTACAAAATCACTTACAAAATTGTCAACGCACATATCGAATATTTGAATGGAAACAACTTCGGCAACGTAAAACTTCTTCTGAAAATTACAGATGATGAAATCGATAAAATCGAAAATTATCTTGGTGAATATAAATTGATGAGTTGCAAAATACCTGTGCTACAACAAACAAAGGAAGCTTCATAATGAGCTTCCTTTAATTTTATATTGAAATGATGAGCTGTCTACTGACAACTAAAAAATAGCAATTACTGTTCGATTCTTCTGATATCTGCGCCAATCGCTCTCAATCTTTCATCTATATTTTCGTAGCCACGATCGATCTGTTCGATGTTTTGGATGATTGATTTTCCTTCTGCGGAAAGTGCCGCGATCAGCAAAGCGTTTCCAGCTCTGATGTCCGGCGAAACCATTGTCGTTCCTCTCAAAGGCGTTTCTTGATTCATTCCGATAACTGTCGCTCTGTGCGGATCGCAAAGGATGATTTGCGCACCCATATCAATCAATTTATCAACGAAGAACAAACGGCTTTCGAACATTTTTTGGTGTATCAAAACAGAACCTTTTGCCTGCGTTGCTACAACCAAAATGATTGATAATAAATCCGGCGTAAATCCTGGCCAAGGCGCATCTGAAACCGTAAGGATAGAACCATCTATAAATTTCTGAATCTTATAATTTTCCTGAGACGGAATATAAATATCATCGCCTCTCTGCTCCAGTTGGATTCCCAACTTTCGGAAAGTGTTTGGGATAACGCCCAACTCGTTCCAGTTGACGTCCTTGATAGTAATTTCTGATTTCGTCATTGCAGCCAAACCGATCCAAGATCCGATTTCTACCATATCTGGCAACATTCTATGTTCAGTTCCGTTCAATTTGTCAACGCCTTCTACAACCAAAAGGTTAGAGCCGATTCCTGTGATGTTGGCGCCCATTCTGTTCAGCATTTTACACAATTGCTGAAGATATGGTTCGCAAGCGGCATTGTAAATACTTGTTTTTCCTTTTGCCAAAACTGCTGCCATCACGATGTTTGCAGTTCCAGTAACGGAAGCTTCTTCTAAAAGAATGAACTTTCCTGTTAATTCTTTAGCTTTTAAAGAATAAAAAGCCTCGTCCTCGTCGTAAGAAAACTCTGCTCCCAATTCTACAAATCCCTGGAAATGCGTATCCAGACGTCTTCTTCCAATTTTGTCTCCACCAGGTGTTGGCAAATAAGCTTCACCGAATCTGGCTAACATTGGGCCCAAGATCATCACAGAACCTCTCAGTTTTGCGCCGTCTTTTTTGAATTCTTTGGATTTTATATAGTCGAAATTAACCTCATCTGCCTTAAAAGTATAATCTCCTTTTCCGTTTTTTGTAACTTTTACATTAAAGTCCTGTAAGATCTCAATCAATTTGTTGACATCTTTAATATCCGGAATATTGCTGATTCGCACCTCATCTTCGGTAAGCAAAACAGCACAAAGGATTTGTAAAGCTTCATTTTTCGCACCTTGAGGTGTGATTTCTCCGCTTAATCTTTTTCCTCCTCTTATTTCGAACGCATCACTCATTATCTTCTATTGCTTTTATGGTTTTGGAAATTGTTTTTCCTGTTGTTACTATTTTGGTTGTTGTTTCTGTTGTTGTTATTTGGATTCCGGTTGTTGTTATTTCTGTTGGCGGCGTAATAGATTTTGCTTCTTTCCAGAGATTCCAGACTTGTCAAATCCAATTTGTTATCTGATAGTTCCTTCAAATGACGGAAAATCACATCATCCTGTACATGTTCTTTGTTGTAAACGTTGTAGGATTTTTTCATATTATTGGCAATCACGTGGGTGAGGGCTTCTTTTTCGTCGCCTTCTTCCAGAGCAATTGCTTTTTCTATCAGTTGCAAAATGCTTTTCCCATAGAATTTGTAAGCATTATCTAACGAAGGATAATCCATTTTTCTGGGTTTTGTGATCAGGTCATCTGCAGAAAGAACAGGATAAGGAGAATCTACATCCAGATTGTGATCTGCAAGAATAAAAAGATGATCCCAAAGCTTGTGCTTATAATTTTCTTCATCACGCAAATGAGGGTTTCTCTGTCCCATAAACTCGATGATAGCAAGCGCCATTTCATTTCTTTCTTCCTTGGTTTGCAGGGTTTTGCAATGCTCCACCAGCTGCTGTATGTTGCGCCCATATTCGGGCATAAGTAGTTGTGTTCTGTCGGTATTATAATCCATAATATTGCAAATATAAAACATTTCGGGTTGAAAGTTTGAAAATCAAAATCGAGTATGTAATTTTTCCTAATTAATATGAATCTTGATTAGTCAAAAAAAGATTCATAAATCTCAGGTTATACTTTAGATTTATTAGTTTAAAGCCTTAAGGTTGCACTGTCAGGCTGAGGTTCTCGAAGCCTTTCATTAATTTAAAATTTATTTTTCAATAAACTTTTTCCTTTGTTCGGCGCTTGGCAGGAAGCATTGGTTGGAAGCCAATTTTTGTCGGTTACGCGAGACAAGATTGTAGAATTGATTTCCAATCGCATTGGGTAGTATTTTCCCAATCGAAGCTAATGAATAAATCCCTCCAATTTCTGAAGCAATTTCCAGTATTGCCTGATATTTTGTCAAATAAAAACTATTCGGTTTCCAAAGGTAAAGTGTGTCAAAAACCTGATTCGGAAGATTTCTTTCGTTCAAAAATTTCTGTCCAAATTCCGACTGTAATGATGAAAATAAAAATTTATCATTCTTATCTTTTTCCAAAATCCATTGCACCCAATGGTTGCAGAATCCACATTCGCCGTCATAGAAAACGATGTTTTTGTCTTTGAAACTGGCTGATAATTTGTTTGTCATAATGCGTTGGCTTGCTGGATTTGTTTTTGAACCGTTCTGAAATAATCGACCAGTTGTTTTCGTTGCTCATCGGTCAGTTTTGCACCAGGATGTCCTAGTGTATAACTTTCCAAAGGCATTTTCTTTTGCTCTACATATTCTGAAGCCTCCTCCAATTTATGGATTTGACGTTTGGAATCATAGGTTGCAAATGTAGAGAAATTAAGTTCCAATCGCGCTTCATCGATATGGTTTTTCAAAAGCCAACCCGCTGGCTGAATGTAACTGTAGGCAGGATATTCTGTTTTGTTGGAATGGCAATCGTAACAGGAATTTCTGATAATATTGGCGATCGGCTCCGGTGTGTTTTTAATCTTAATAAAATCCATACCATCATTGGTTGCAGGATTCTCTTTATCAATTTGAAAAAACTGAATCATTATAAAAGCAACCAAAAGAACAATTAATACTTTTTTCATAGTTTGATTTTAAATTTGATATAACAAAATCTTGTCCAAAAATAAAAATCAAGAAACAAGGCAAAAGTAAAAAGATTCAAGTTCAGTGATTTTATATATAAGAATTATAAGTTAATCGGTTTTGCGATTCAAATCTTTGATGAGTTTTACGCCTTTGCGAACCTTAATCATATTTTCAATTATAACAAAAGATCTTAGCGGGCTTTGCGTTCAAATTTCAGAATATTTAAATAGGGCCAAACTTTGAATCTGAAACTCACAATTTTAAACCCAAACCAAGCAACAATTTTCGTACATTTGCAAAAATTTTGGGCTTCGAAAGTCGAAGTAACCCATTCTTAACCAAGTCTTACGCTCAATTATTCTTAACCTGAGCTGAGACCAAGAAACAAATTTATGTCAAATATTGTCGCAATCGTTGGGCGTCCCAACGTAGGAAAATCCACATTATTTAATCGATTATTAGAAAGAAGAGAAGCCATCGTAGATTCTACTGCCGGCGTTACCAGAGACCGTCATTACGGAAAATCTGACTGGAATGGTGTTGATTTTACCGTGATTGATACAGGTGGATATGACGTAGGAACAGACGACGTTTTCGAAGTGGAAATCCGCAAGCAGGTTCAGTTGGCTGTAGACGAAGCAACTTCTATCATCTTTATGGTAAGCGTTGATGATGGACTTACAGATACAGATCAGGAGATCTTCGAATTATTAAGAAAATCAAACAAGCCTTTATATTTGGTAGTCAACAAAGTGGATTCTTCCAAAGAAGAACTTCCTGCAACCGAATTTTACCAATTAGGCATTGAAAAATATTTCACTTTATCCTCAGCAACAGGTTCGGGAACTGGAGAATTACTGGATCAGGTAGTTAAAGATTTCCCTACAACGGATTATAAAGATCCATTCGAAGGTTTGCCAAAAATTACCATCGCTGGTCGTCCAAACGTAGGAAAATCTACAATGACAAACGCACTTCTAGATGTTGAAAGAAATATCGTAACCGATGTTGCCGGAACTACAAGAGATAGTATTCAAACGTTGTACAACAAATTCGGACACGAGTTTGTGTTGGTAGACACGGCCGGAATGCGTCGTAAAGCGAAAGTTTCTGAGGATCTGGAGTTCTACTCTGTAATGAGATCCATCCGTTCCATCGAGTATTCCGATGTCGTGATCTTGATGGTGGATGCCACGCAAGGTTGGGAATCTCAGGATATGAACATCTTCGGACTAGCTCAGAAAAACAGAAAAGGAATCGTGATTCTTGTGAACAAATGGGATCTCATCGAGGACAAACATACCAACACCATCCGTGATTTCGAGCAATCCATTAGAGACAAAATCGGTCAGTTCAATGATATTCCAATTCTTTTCGTTTCCGCTTTGACTAAACAAAGAATTCTGAAAGCCGTGGAAATGGCAATGGTCGTTTACGAAGACCGTAAAAAGAAAATCAAAACTTCCAAACTGAATGAAGTGATGTTGCCAATCTTCGAAGCAATGCCGCCACCATCCAACAAAGGAAAATACATCAAGATCAAATATTGTGTGCAGTTGCCAACGCCGTCGCCACAGTTCGTATTTTTCTGCAACCTTCCGCAATATGTGAAGGAGCCGTACAAGCGGTTCACTGAAAATCAACTTCGTAAAAACTTTGGTTTCACCGGAGTTCCAATCGAGATCTACTTCAGACAAAAATAAAAATTCAAACCCTTTCTTAGTTCAAACTTTGAGAGGGTTTTTAATTTTTAGGAGCATCACTTTTCAGCTTCTATTCACCATTCCCACCCGCTATCCGCTATATCTTTTTCTTTTTCAGAACATTTGCAGTCCAAATCGAACTTGAGTACAAAAAAAGAAAAAGGATGCCGCTGCTATCGGGGCTAGGTTGAAGTTTTCAATCATCTTTGAACATTTAAAAATTACTTTTAAAACTAAAGTTATTCTAGAAGTCGCAGAGCGACGACCTGTTAATAGACAAAATTAAACAGGATTGTTAAAGCTCCAGAGGAGCGACCCGTCACATTCAAAATATCATTAAAGAACAAATTTTATTTAAAATAATTTAGAACCAAATTTAAACAGTTTCCAAATTTTTACGATATTTACCCACAAAATAGACAAAATGCTAAAAGTTTTATCAGAAGAATTCTCTTTGGTGAATTCCTGGATCAATGATCTTCGAAATGTAGATGTTCAAAATGACCGTTTGAAATTCCGTAGAAACATGGAACGCATCGGAGAGATTGCCGCTTTCGAAATCAGCAAAACTTTAGATTATAAAGACATCGAGATCACAACGCCTCTTGATAAAATATCCGTAAAAGAAATTGAAACACAACCTGTCATCACAACAATTCTTAGAGCTGGAGTTCCATTATTTCAGGGGATTCTGAATTATTTTGATAAAGCAGATTGTGGATTTGTTGCAGCTTACAGAAAGCATGACGCCAATGATTATTTTTCCATCAAACAGGATTATCTGACTTGCCCGAATCTGGATAATCGTCCCTTAATTGTTGCAGATCCAATGCTGGCAACTGGCGCATCTTTAATCGAAGCTATCAAAGATCTTTTGACCAATGGGAAACCAACTTCCATTCATATTGTTGCAGCCATTGCAAGCCGACAAGGCGTGGAAACTATTCAAAATGCCTATCCTGATGCAAAAATCTGGATTGGTGTGCTCGACGAAAGTCTGACTTCCAAAGGTTACATCACACCAGGTTTAGGCGATGCAGGAGATTTGAGCTACGGCGAAAAACTTCAAAGATAATTATGAGGTACAAATTATTAGAGAAAAATTTATAATTCATAACTTATCATTCTAAACGTCCATTGCCATCACCAGCAAACTGATTTTCACATTTTCGGAATTGCGAAGGATTTCCCAGGCAACGTTGGAGCTTGTGTTTCCGGTGGTGTAAACGTCATCAATTAATAAAATATGCTTATCACTGATCTTCTCGTTCAGTTGAAAAGCATTTTTTGTTTTCAGACGTTCAGACTGGTCTTTCTTAGCTTGTGCTTTGGAGTGTTTCGTTCTTTTTAGTAAATAATGATTGATTGGAATCTGATAATGTTTCGACAATTCATTCCCGAAAATATGAAGTTGATTGTAGCCTCTTTGTTTCAGTTTTTTTGGATGGAGTGGAACTGTGGCGATGAGATCTGGCTCCTTATCTCCGAAGTTTAATTTATCAATCGTCCATTCTGCTAAGTTTTTTCCTATCTTTTCCCGATGGTTGTATTTCAGTTGTTGAATGATCCTTTGAGCCAGACTCTCCTTTTCATAAAGCATCAATGAAAAAGCATTTTCGACTGGAAATAGGAGAGAAGCCTTTTCTTTCAGACTATTGTTTTCAAAGAACTGATGATTGGAAAAATGAATCTTATCAATACAGATTTCGCAGACAATATCGCGTTTATCAATCAGTTGATTGCAATGCAGGCAACGGTTTGGGAAGAGAAAATCGAAGATCATTATTTGTGTTTTTTTGAAGTTAAAATTAATGATTTAATTCAAATAAAAAACCCCTTCAATAAGAAGAGGTTTGGGATTTTATAATTTGCGTATTAAATCGAAATTAGTACAAAAGCTTGTAATATTCATCAGCCATTCTGTCGCTGCCAAACTGGATTTTCACATCATCCATTGCTGTTTGTACGATCTTTCTCCATTTATTTTGATTTTCATAATAGGTTGGAATGATCTCGTTTTCCAATACTTCATAAATATTTTTGATGTCAAAACTATCTTGCTCCACAGTTGGCCAATTCTCATAATCTGCCTGTGGAACTACGAATGCGTTTTCTCCGTTTTTCGCAAATTCAGGAATCCAGCCATCGTCTGTAGAAAGATTGACAGATCCGTTCATAGAGGCCGTCATTCCGCTGGTTCCGGATGCTTCTCTTGGTACTCTTGGGTTGTTCAGCCAGATGTCTGAGCCTTGTTTCAAAGATTTGCTTAATGCCAGTTCGTAACCTGTAAGCACCGCCATATTCTTATGGTTTTTGCTTTCTTCAACCAGATTATTGAAAGTTGAAATGGAACCGTAGTCCATCGGGTAAGGTTTTCCTGCCCAGATGATCTGTACCGGATGTTCTTTGTTTGCCAGCATTTTTCTGAAGCGTTCTTTGTCTGCCAATAGAAGATCTGCTCTTTTGTAACCAGCAAAACGTCTTGCCCATACAATCGTCAGAACTTTTGGATCGAAGATATTTCCTGTCTGATCCGCAACAATCCTGAATGCTCTCTTTTTTAAATATGCTTTTCTGATATCGAATTCGGAATCATTCCCTTCTTCTTTATACTGATAAAGCGCTTTGTCTGCCCAGTATTTGAATTCCTGAGCATTGGTAATAGATTTTATTTCGCAGATACCTTCGTATTTGTTCCACATTTCTCTGGAAACGACGCCGTGCAACTGGGAAACGCCATTTGCTACTCTTGCCATTCTCAAAGCACAAAGCGAGTGGTTGAATCTGTCATCCTGAACACCTTCAATGGTCTTTACCTCATTGATCGTGAGTCCACAGAAGTAAGACATATCGTGGCAAAGGTAAATGTTATGTTTTTCGTTTCCTGCTTCTTCCGGTGTATGCGTTGTGAAAACCAATTTCTCTTTCACTTTAGCAAGATCACCGCCATATTTTCTTAATAAGTAAAATGCTGCCGGCAGACCGTGCGCCTCATTCAGGTGATAAATATCTCTTTCGAAATTCATTTCGTCCAACAGTTTTGCACCACCTTTCCCAAGGAGAATGTATTGTGCTACTTTGGTAGATTCGTTGGCGTCGTATAATTTGTGGCAGATTGTTTTTGAAATATGGTCGTTTTCCGGAACATCCGTGCTTAGGAAGAACATTGGACACGTTTTGAAGGTTTCCGGAGCCAGGTACCAAACTTTTACCCAAACCGGAGCGTTGTGGATCTCGATCTGGAATTTGATGCCCGTATCTTCCAGGAAGCTGTACATTTTCTTGGTCCAGATCGGGTTCAGAGTTTGATCCTGATTTCGGCTTTGGTCATAATAACCGTATTTCCAGAGAATTCCGATTCCTACAAAATCCTGTTTCAGGTTGTACGCACTTTTCATGTGAGAACCGGCAAGGAATCCAAGACCGCCGCTGTAGATTTTCAGCGCCTGATCTATCGCAAATTCCATTGAGAAATAAGCCGTTTTTTTTGAGTAATCCGGATTGATGCTATAAGGCATCTTGAAGTTTTTGAAATCCATTAGTGTTATATTTTTTTAAGGTCTTTTTCTATATGCTTGCAAATATAGGAATTAGTTTTTGGTACAGTAATTCAGGATCTAATTATATCAAAAAAATCAACAGCCAGATCCTGGATTCTACTATTATTGCTTGCTTTGATGTTTGCCATTTGTTTCACGGATTCTTAATCTTGACTCTTTCTAATTTGTTTTGTTTCTTTTTTGTTAAATTTAATTCATATAAGTATTTTGTAATCAATTATTTATTAATTTTAAAAAGGTTTAATTTCTAATAAATTCAAGATGATCTATTGTGAAGACCTTCAGAAGAATTTGGACGTGTACGTTGCCTCCACAACCTGCAAATCAGATAATATGGTAAAGTGGTATGACTCCATTGGCAGCGCCAATCTGCACGAGCGCGAGGAATATCAGAAGAAAACCGAACTTCTTTTGCTGAGCACTTTATTCGCTCATTATCCTGATATCGAGATCGAAAATCTGACAGGCGAAAGTCCGGATTTCATTATTAATTATCAGGGAAAAACCATCGGTGTAGAGGTTTCGGAGATTATCAACCATTTTGAACTCAAGAAAAAAGAAAGCTATATCAATCATATTTTCCGGACTGTGGAGGCTTTGCTGTCGGATTACAAAAGCCTTTCCGGAATCTATTACCTCAGCATCGATTATCATCAGGAGGATTTTTACCAGCAGCCGGAGCAGTTGATCAAAGAAATCTCGTCTGCAATTACCAATAACAAAAACACCAAATTTGTAAAACATATCAGAAGAACGCCCCATCATAAGGGCGTTCTTTTGTTTTTGGAGTACAGGTTTTCTTTGTTTGATGAGTTGCATTCCGAAAAGATCCGCCAGGTCATCGAGAAGAAGAACAGCAAGTACAAACTCTATAATTCCAAGGCCAAAGAATGCTGGCTGGTACTGGTTTCCAATATGTACAACATCGCTTCCCGATATACTTACATCCATGCGAAAGAAGAACTGAAGAATATCAGCAGCCCTTTTTCAAGGATTCTGCACATAGAAAACCTGCATAGCCAGATGATGGTCATCAAATAAAAAAGATGAAGACTTGTTCCGCTGTACAATATTATGCTTCTTAAATTCTATTTTATGGTATATTATATTATGTTAAATAGTATATTTTAAATTATTTTCTTGTTTGTATTGTTTTTGTATTAAATTATTTTATTAATTTCATCCCAATGCAATAATGCAGAAAACACAAATACTTTTTTACAAATGTCAATCAAGTACAAATTAGCACAAAAAGCACAGCCGGGTGTTGCCGGGGGAGGAACAAAGAAATGGTATGCATCAGTAGCATCCGATGGAGAGTTAACTGTGGATGATCTCGTAAAAATGATCGAAAAGTTCTCTGCACTGTCCGAGGCAGATATCCGCGGGGTTATCATTGCCCTGGAAAATGTGATGCAGGACCAGATTGTCAACGGCAAGATTATCCGCCTAGACAAATTGGGGAGTTTCTACCCCAGTCTTTCAAGCGAAGGCGTAATGAAAGAGGAAGATTTTACGGTCGCCAATATCAAGAGTGCGAAGGTTAATTACCGCCCGGGCATTCGTATCAGCAATGCCCTTTCCACAGCCACATTCAAGAAGAAAGGCTGATATGTCAAAAAAACCACACGTGAAGTTAACGAGAATCACGTGTGGTTTTGATCAACTTCACGTGTGGTTTTGTGTAAAACCACACGTGTTTTTTTTTAAAAGTATAGATTTAGATTTTAATTTAAAATGAATTGATTGTAAATCTAAAGTAGAGAACGTCTTTACTACTGTATGATTTTAGTGCTTTGTTAATTAATTTTAAATCATTTATAACGCGACAGTTATTTTTTTATTAATAATCCATTTCACCTGTTTTCAGCTTGCGCCAAAAGGTATATTTGCTTGCTACTGAAAACAAAATGAAATGAAAACAAATTTATTATCTAAAACGACACCTCTTTTTCTAAGGCTGTTAAACGCTTTCTTCTTATTATCCTTCCTGATGCTGGGAGTGAAAACTTTTGCGCAGTACTCAGGCACAGGTACATTTACCAAAGTGACTTCTGCCGCAGATGTTACAGATGGCTATTATGTAATTGCTTATGGCACGACTCAGGCTATGAACAGCACTTACACCAGCAGTACTTATTTTGCAAACACAGCAATTTCGCCAACTTCCGGTACAACCATCACAAACCCATCCAAGGCCATAGTCTGGAAAATAGAAACCAGCGGCACAGGTAAATCCATCTCAAGTGCAGATACATCTGTTTTTGCATCCTACACAGGATCCAGTAATAATATTCAGGCCGTAACGTCGGTAAGTGGGAATAATCAGAGATGGAGCTTTTCTTATACAGGCGGTGTATTTGAGGTTCAGAACTTAGGAGTTACTACCCGCTATTTACAATATAATACAGCTTCACCCAGATTTGCCTGTTATACGGGTTCTCAGCAGGATATCACATTATATAAATTAGCTGCAACGCCAACACTTACGGTTACCCCGGCTTCTATCACTGGGCTAAGCTATGTTCAGGGCGCAGGACCTTCTACAGCTCAATCTTATAATCTGAAAGGAGCAGATCCTACAGCAGGTATTACTGTCACTGCACCTACAAATTTCGAAGTTTCAAAAACATCTGGCGGTACCTATGCAGCCAGTATTACTTACACTGCAGCGGAGGGAAATGCAACATCTGGGCAAACAGTTTATGTAAGACTGAAGAGCGGCTTGACGGCAAATTCTTACAGTGGTTCTGTAACAAATACAAGTACCGGGGCAATCGAGAAAAATGTTTCTGTAGCAGGGTCGGTATCTGTCCCGGTTGCTTATACGCTGACCTACAATGGTAATGATAATACAAGTGATCCGGATACAGTGCCTGGCAGTGTAAGTTTCACCGGAGGACAAAATACCGGTGTACTGCTGGCTAATCCTGCAACACTTGCCAAGGAAGGATATGATCTTGCATCCTGGTACAGTATTGCCAATGGTATTTCCGGAGGGGTAAGTAATACACCCGGATCAAACTATGGTCCGGCTCCAATGCCAAGTGCTGATATTACAATATTTGCCAGGTGGAGATTTATGGTTGCTTACAACAGCAATGGTGGTAGCGGCTCAGTTAGTGGTCAGACCGCTTACTACAATGGAACTGCAGGAGTAAAGTCGGGAACAGTTGTTGTAAGTAGTGGTGTTGCTCTTACTAGGTCTGGCTATACATTCGGTGGATGGATGACCAGCGCTAATGGTACTGCCGCGAATTATATTGCAGGCAATAATTATACTCACACTGGAAGTAGTTCTACAAGAACACTGTATGCCTATTGGATACCTAATCCTCCAAAACTTACTGTGGCACCTGGTGCCTTATCCGGTTTTACATATTCTGAAAGCAATGGGCCGTCTTCTATACAATCCTTTGTACTTTCCGGCAGCGACTTGCAGGGTACAGATACAGATCCTGTAGAGCTTGTAACCATAAATGACAGATTCGAAATCTCCGAAGCTGCCGCAGGACCATGGAGCCACGCCATGGTACTTCCGTCCACTTATACAGGTGCAAATAAAACAATTTATGTACGCTTGAAAGCTGGGTTAACAGCTAGTGCTAATTATACAGACACTGTTCTCGTAAGTGGAGGAAGTGCAGTTGAAGCAAACTTTGCTGAGGTCAATCTTTCCGGTTCTGTTTCCGTATGTCTGGCGCCTACTGCTCAGTCATCTGTGTCGTCTTTTGGTTCTGTCACGTCATCTGGAATGACAGTGAATATCACTACAGGAAATGGCGTTGGCAGAATAGTGAAGATCAACACAAGCAATAGTTTTACAGACCCGGTAAGCTCAAATGTTTTGCCTGTTGCTGATGCTGCCTATTCGGGCAGTGGCGATCAGGTAGTCTTTGCTGGAAGCGGTAATGCAGTGATAGTTACAGGCTTGTTGCCATCTACGACTTATCACTATCGGGTTTATGAATATAATATTTGTTCCGGTAACTATACTTACGCTACAGGAACCGTTACAAACAATCCCCGCAGTCAGGCCACATTGTGCCAAATCCCGACAGTTCCAAATGGTGAAATTACACCGTCAGAAAATCCGGCTTGTTCTTCGGCAAGTCTTATTTATGAGCTAGGAACACAAGATGCAGCGAATATAACTGCAGGTGCTACTTATTACTGGCAAACTACAGCTACAGGAACCTCAACTGTCAATCCTGTTGTTTTTACAGGTAGCTCACAAGCTTCCGAGCCTTACTCAGTCACGGTATCAGGTAATTATTATGTGCGTGCCTATAACGGTTTTTGTTGGAGTAATGGATCTTATGTCACGCAGGAACCTATTTCTATAAGTACAACAGCAGGCATTGCTACACAGCCGTCAAATCAAAATGCTGTGGTGGGAGCTAATGCAAGTTTTACGGTAGTTGCATCTGGCACGGCACCATTTACTTACCAATGGCAGGAGAGTCCTACAGGATTGTCTGGTAGCTGGATCAATGTAGGAACTGCCGCAACGCTGAATGTTAATAGTGTATCCTTGTCTAAAAACGGCTACAAATACCGAGTGATCGTAAGTAATGGCTGTGGCAGCGTAACTTCTAATGTAGTAACATTATCTGTTTTAGAAGGACCTTGTATTAATGAAGATTTTGAAGGTGCTGATGCGCCAGCCAACTGGACTTTTACCGGAACTGTATGGGGAGGGCAGTCTTGCAGTGGGACAGATGGTATTGTCTTCAATGGTAGTGGTGATCTGGCAATTACACCAGTAGTTACCAATCCGCAGACTATATCTTTTTCAAAAAGAAGAAGCAGTAATACAACAGCTTGGTCTATGCAGATTCAGGTTTCTACCAATGCAGCCTACACTACATGGACAACTGTTAAAACATTAACAATAGCAGATATTTCAACCACTTGCTCTACGGAACTTAATATTGATTTGAGCGCATACACCGGAAGCCGGAAAATAAGATTCCTGGACAACAGAACCTCCGGTGCTCACGAAAGAACAATAGATGATGTAGTGATTTATTGTGCACCTTCCTGTAAGCCTGCAACTATTACGGCCTTTCCAGTTACCGGACCAGCAGGTACCTTGGTTGTAATTAATGGAAGTGATTTTACATCTGCTTCCGAAGTACATTTTGGGACTACATTTGCAACAACAGTAGAATATATCAGCCCAACTCAATTGAAGGCGATAGTTCCTGCAGCAGCTAATGGCAATATCATCGTGAATACTGCCTTGGATTGTGACTCGGAAGCTGATTTTACATTAATAAAAGAAGATGTTTCAAATTGTGAACCTATGACAGGAGCCAGTCCGGGAGGAACTTATGCTTCGGATCTTATTATTTATGAGATATATGATGAGAATGGCGGAACAGGAGGTACTGTTTCCATCTTCAATGGAACCAATGCAGCAGTAGATCTCAGCAATTATGATATCTACAGAGCAGCCAATTATGGAGAAACTTATTCTGATTATGCAACTATATCAGGGAGTCTTGCTTCCGGTGCTGTTGCTTTGATTGGTACGGTTTCATCAAATTGCGGATATATTTCCACAAATGGTACTATTAACGGCGGTTTCAATGATAATGATGGTTTCCGTCTGATGAAAAGATCTGTAGTGGTAGATGATGTGAGGACGCCTAACTATTCTGGATACTATATGAAAAGAAAGAATGAGTATCTCGCTCCTAATCTTACCTACAGTGATACGCAATGGATTACAGAAAGCCTTTCTGCTGGACAATGTTTGCCGGTGGATCAGGTAGGACGGATTCCGGGTGTCAGGACTGCACCTGTTGTTACTGCGCAACCTAGTTATTCGCTTTTGTGTGATGTCGTCAATGCGTCCCTTACACTTACAGCTACAGAAGGGCTTTCGGGAGGAAATACTTTGGCTTACCAGTGGTATGTGTTGGGAAATAACGGCAGTTGGACTCCGATTACAGATGGCGGTGTTTATTTGGGAGCTGCTACACCTGTTTTGACCATCAGTAATACCGAAGGACTTAATAATAATCAATATTACTGTCAGGTAAGAGAGAATACGCAAACATGTTATACAGCTACCAATGCCACTCAGATCAAAGAAGCTGGAAATACCTGGGCTAGCAATGTCTGGTCCAACGGAACTCCTGTTTTGGGGAATAAAGTAATCATTGCCGGAACTTATGATACCCAGGCAAATGGTGTTCTGGATGTCTGTGATCTGACTGTAAATGCAGGCGGAAGTATCAGAGTAAAGCCAAATTTCCCAGTTACAATCAAGAAGAAAATTATTAATAATAATGCAAATGCGGATAGTTTCGTAGTGGAAAGCGATGCGAATCTTATTCAGACAGAAGATGTTTCTAATGAGGGGAATATTAAAGTAGAGAGGAGTGTAGCGGGTATGAACAATGGTGCCGGAGCTATAGATTATGTATATTGGAGCTCACCTGTAAGTGGTCAGGAGATCAAAGGACAGACAGGGTTTTCTCCTAATACACCTGCAACCGGGTATATGCAGTACAATGAAAGTAATGATAAATTTGTTGTAACAAATGATTTGACCTTCCTCACAGGAAAAGGTTATGCAATCCGCGCAGAGAATGTATTGCCAAATCCATACACCAAAACTTACAGCTTTGCAGGTATCCCGAATAATGGTGATGTCTCTTCTCCAATTTTAAATAAATCGGCAGGCGCAGATAAAGGTTACAATCTCATAGGAAATCCTTATCCTTCTAATATCGATTTTGATCTCTTCCATTCGCTGAACGCTTCCAAGATTTATGCAACGGCATTCTTCTGGACCAATAATCAATATGAGCCTCAGCAGATGGGTTCCGGATATTCAGGTAATAACTATGCGATCTACAACATCACGGGAGGCGTGCCGGCCACTTATGATGAAGGTCATACTAATTATTCTGTAGCACCAAATGGTAAAATAAAAGTGGGGCAAGGGTTTATTGTACAGTCAAAAATTGCAGGTGCATTGGACTTCAAAAACAGTATGAGAATTACTGATGACGGTACTTTCTACCAGAAATCATCCACTAAAAACAGATTCTGGCTGACAATGAAATCTCCGAATAATCTGGTTAATACCATACTTATAGGTTATGTTCCCGGAGCTACGAACAATTATGAAACAGATTTTGACGGCGAGTTGTTTGCTGTGGGATCCGATTCGTTTTATTCTGTGTTAGGTGCGAAGAAGTTGGCGATACAAGGAAGAGCTGATAATTTTTATGCAGAAGATGTAGTTGCTTTGGGGAATGTCTTCTCTATGAATGGAACTTATACTATCAAATTAAAAACGGCGGAAGGTAACTTTAATAATAATCAAACAATTTATCTGCGTGACAAAGTTCTTAATAAGTATATTAATCTAAGCAATGTGGGAAGTTATACATTCGAAGCAACAAAAGGAACTGATAATACACGTTTTGAAATTGTTTATAAAGATGCGACACTTACTACAAATGAAAATAATAAATCTGAGTTTTTGGTTTACAAAGACGGACAGGATTTTGTAATCCGTTCTTCTAAAAAATTAGGAAAAATAGATGTATTTGATATTTCTGGGAGATTAATTAAATCTTTTATAACTAATCAGACTACTGCCAGACTTGATATGTCTACTTTTTCTAATGGCATATTTATTATAAAAGCGGAAAACTCTGGAGATATTAGAACTAAGAAAATCAACAGATAATTCTTAAAATTACCAATATAAAAGGCACTTTAGGTGCCTTTTTTTTGTTTTCATGTATTTTCATATATTCAATACATAATTGATTATTGTTATTAATATACTAAATTTAATGCTTTATTGAATATTAATTAACTTTTTTTAAGATAATTAATAAAAAATAATTAATTTAGCAGTCTTATTTTGAGAACACATGATTGCGAAAAAAAATTTATTAAAAACAGTTCCAGAGAACCGTTTCAACCTATTTCTTGTATTGCTTACAATGCTTTTGAGTGTTGGGGTTTGGGGGCAGTCAATTAGTATGACTGCAACTGGCACTAATACTCAAAATTTTAATTCCTTATCCACATCTGGTTCTACCACTTGGTCAGATAATTCTACTCTTTCAGCTTGGTATTCATCGTATGCAGGTAACATAACCGCAAATGCAGGAGCTTCTACTACAGCTGGATTGTATAGTTACGGATCAGGCACGAACACTGATAGAGCTTTGGGGTCAATAAATACTAATGCCAGTGGTAACATTGGTTATGGTGTCCAATTACAAAACAACACAGGTTCTACTATGACTAGTATGACTGTGGGATATACAGGTGAACAATGGAGAAAAGATAATAATGCTACAGCAGATCAAATACTATTTTACTATCGTGTGTATTCTACTGTTCAAAGCAACATAGATATTGCTACTTCTGGTTGGACTGCTGTTACATCATTGAATTTTACAGCTCCAATAGCAGGAGCAACAACTGCAGCTATTCTTGATGGAAATGCAGCAGCCAACAGAATTGTAATATCTAGTGTATCAATTCCTTCACTATCTCTTCCTTCTGGAAGTTATATAGTGTTTAAATGGGTTGATCAAAATATTAGTGGGACAGACCATGGTATTGGGATAGACGATGTTACAATAGCTTGGACAGCTGCTTCTGCTTTAACACCTCCGGCATTGACGGCTGCGATAGGTGCCACTGTAGATAATCCATTCTCGGTAACATTTACAGATGACGCTGCTTGGAGAAGTGCAATTACAAGTATCACTGTTGGGGGAACTACATTGACTGCCGGTTCTGCAGTAACAGCTGGTAATATTACTTTTACGCCTTCCGCTTCCGTTCCTGCTAGTCTTTTACAGACTGATGCCACAAGAACAATTGTAGTAAAAGCAACAGGATATAATGATGCTACAGTTTCACAACCAATCTCTGCTGGAGTCGCGACAAAACTGATTATCAATACTCAGCCTGTAGGACCAGTAACAAACGGCGCTGCATTGGCAACGCAGCCTCAATTGTATATTGGCGATCAATATAATAATCCAACCAGCGCAACCAGTGCTTCCGTAACAGCGGCAGTTGGTGCAGGATCGTGGACTTTAGGAGGTATCACCACTGTGAATTCAAATGCCAGTGGGAATATTATTTACAGTGGTTTAACGGCTACAAGTGCATCGGCGGTAACTGGTGCAACGATAATGTTTTCTGCACCTGGTTTAGCAAGTGTAACATCAAGTCCATTTGATATTGTTGGAACTGTTGCGCCGGTAATTACAAGTTCTACAACTAAATCTACTGTATATGGTACAGCGGATACTTATACTATCACAGCTTCTGGTTCTCCTACAGGTTACAGTACTGGGACTTTGCCAACGGGGTTTTCGTTTGTTGGTAATGTCATTTCTAAAGCTAATACAGTAAGTGCAGGTACTTATAACATCAGTATTTCTGCCTCCAACTCTGGAGGAACCGATACTAAAAATTTGACTTGGACAGTAACTGCAAAAAATTTAACCATCTCAGGATTATCAGGTGTTGATAAAGTTTATGACAGAACTACACCCACAACCTTAACTGGAACGGCTGTACTTAATACAATAGTTTCAGGAGATGATGTGACTTTGTCAGGAACGCCGGTTGCTAATTTTGTGGATTTTAATGTAGGAACAAGAGCTATTACTGTAACCGGTTATACTCTTTCTGGAACTACGGCAAGTAACTACACCTTGTCTCAACCTACTGGCCTATCTGCTAATATTACTGCAAAACCACTAACCCTGGCTAGCGCTGCGGCAAGCAATAAAACCTATGATACCACTACTGCTGCGGTAATCTCTGGTAATCTGACCGGGATTATAAATCCCGATGTAGTTACTTTATCAGGAACAGGAACTTTTGCTTCCGCTAATGCAGGAACAGGAATTGCTGTGACATCAACTTCTACACTTACAGGTGCAAATGCAGGTAATTATACATTGACGCAACCTACAGGATTGACTGCTAATATTACAAAGGCGACTCCTGTATATACACCGACACCTATTTCGGTTACTGTTGGAAATACTCAAACAATAGCTTCAAGTATTTCTAATTCTCCAGGGGTATTGACTTTTTCTTCTTTAAATACAACAGTGGCATCAGTGGGAAGTACGACGGGAATCGTAACTGGTGTATCAGTTGGATCTACCAGTGTTACTGTTACACAAGCTGAGGATACAAATTATTTTGGCGGCAGTACGGCAGTTTCTGTTACAGTAACTGATATTCAAGAAGGAACTTATAGAACTTTGACAAGTGGAACCTGGCCATCTTCCGGTACGGCAACATGGGAGAGATTGCTTTCTGGAAGTTGGATTTCTGCAACGCCTTCTTCAAGTACTACGGATTTACTAATCATAAGACATGCAATAACATCAAATGGAAGTTTTGCAGCTTCTGGAGGTAATCAGATTGTTGTTGAAAATGGGGGTAAGTTCACAGATAATAATGCATCAACATTATCATTGATTCAAGTTAAAAATGGTGGCGAGTTTGTAGTAGGGGCTACGGGTGTAACATTAGCTTTTGGTGGTAAAAAAATTGTTGAATCAGGTGGGCTTCTAAGTGTAAATGTAGCACTTACAAATGCTTCAAACTTCTGGGTAGGTACAGAAGATTTTCAGAATGGCTCTACAGTCGATTTTGCTAATTATTCAGGAACTTTGCTTGCAAGCACATCTCAGATTAGTAACAATACAGACGGTTACTTATTTGGTAATCTTAAATTTTCGGGCTCTACGGCTATTACTTTAGTAGGAACTAACTCTGCTACCAATTTTAATTTAACAGAAAATGACCTAATCTTAAATGGATCCGGTAATAACATTCTCATTGCATCTGCTGTTTCTAAAAATATTTTAATTAATGGAAATGCTATTGTTAATGCAGGTACATTGAGAGGAACGACTGCTTTATCATCAATTACTTTAAACGGTAACCTAGAAATAAACGGTGGAACGGTTAATATAGGTGCGACAAGTAATGGTTCAATAGTTTTTGGAATGAAACTAAAAGGTGATTTAAAAGTTTTAAACTCATCCACATTGACAACAACTGATCCTGATAGTGAATTGACGTTTGAAGGGGTAGGAAATGGACTTACACCAGATACAACTCAAAATATTTCCATATCAAACACTGCCACTGTGTCAAATGTGCAGTTCAAAGTTTATGCAGATTCTTATGTAAAATTAGACACAAATATTGCACTTGCATCTTCATCATCATTCACGGTGAACTCAGGAGGTACTTTAGATTTTGGATTTGATTCTTCCTTTAATCCATTAAATATGACAGGTAATGGTACCTTTGTATCTCAGAATGGAAGTAATCTAAGAATTACCTCTGCAAACGGTATCAATAAAACTGGTAGCTTGGGTAATGTGCAAACTACGACCAGAACTTACAGTAATCTTGCGACTTATCATTTCGTAGGAGCATTGACACCACAATCTACAGGTAATGCTTTTGAAAATACCGGAACAGCAACTGCTCTTAATTTGGTAATCAATAAAGATAATGCTACAGACATTGTCAATCTAAATACCAATACCAAAACAACCGGAGAGCTTAATATTATAAAAGGAACATTTGTAGAAACGGAGTCTAATAAAATTGCCGGAACAACTGGTAAACTCACAATGTCTGCAGATGCGACTTACAAAACGGCAGTAACTTCTAATATTACACCACAGCTTTCGGGAGCTTATACACTTGCAGCAGGTAGTACAATTGAGCTTAACGCTAATACAAATCAAAACTTCAACGCCACAAATACTATTACTTACCGTAATTTGATTTTTAGTAATGGAGGTACAAAAACAATCGGGAATACGAATGAGAATATTCTAGGGACAGTAACAATTAAGGATAATACAACTGTTGATGCCTCTACTAATACTTTTGGAGGAGCTGGAACTAATTTAACGATGTCTGATACATCAAAATTAATTCTTGGAAGTGGTACAGATCCGAAACCGAGAATGGATGGTGTTTATAATTTAGGAAGTTCTTCCACAATAGAATTTACCGGAAGTTCCTCTACTCAGATAAGAGTTCAGACAACTTCTACTAATCCGATTCCTTATGCAAAAGTAATAATCTCTGGAACCAATGTTAAAGCAGGGACAACGAATGCTACTGGTTTGACATTCCAATCCGGAGGTGTCTTTACG
The DNA here is from genome assembly GCF_059803555.1 of Chryseobacterium sp. TB1-D10. Taxonomy (NCBI): domain Bacteria; kingdom Pseudomonadati; phylum Bacteroidota; class Flavobacteriia; order Flavobacteriales; family Weeksellaceae; genus Chryseobacterium; species Chryseobacterium sp. TB1-D10. Next base: position 243,638 of record NZ_JAPFHB010000005.1, read on the forward strand.
GTTACAGGAACTGGTGTTTATAAGGTGCCAAATCCGGCGGGTTTCAGTGGTGGTACGCTTACATCAATTAAGAATACAAATAATCCGACGATCAATCTGGAAACTGGCTCAACGGTAGAATATAACGGTACAACAGATCAGACTATTACTGTAGAAACTGTGGCAGTACCGGCAACAGGTAATTATCAAAATCTTGCTATTTCTGGTTCTGGTACCAAATCTCCGGCTGCTAATCTTACTGTTAATAATATGGTGAGGATGACAGGAGCAACACTTAAACTTCTTGCAACTGCGGAAAATGCTCCGGCTAATGTGCTTTACGCTTACAAAGGAATTGATAATACAAATTCAGCAGGAACAGTTATTTTTGAAAACAACGCACAGCTGTTGCAGGATGCAGATGCTGTAAACTACGGTAATATCCAATCTCAAAGGTTAGCGAGTAATATTAATAATGTGACTTCACAGATGGATTATATCTATTGGAGTTCTCCGGTATCAGGACAGGATTTGAAACTGTTTTCTCCCGGCACACCTACTAACAGAATCTATCAGTATAATGAAGCAACAGATTATTTTACAGGTGTTAATTTTGCAACAGAACCTAATTTCATACCGGGAAAAGGCTATGCTTTCCGTGCAGAAAGTACAGTCACCAATGGAAGTTCCAAAACGTATAGTTTTACCGGAACGCCTAATAACGGAACTATTGATATTAATATAAATAGATCTGCCGATTCTTCTACAGGAGTTGTACATGGGTATAATTTGATAGGTAATCCATATCCGTCTAATATTAATTTTGACGAACTTCATTTAGCGAATTCTTCATTGATATGGAACACTGCATATTTCTGGACCAACAATAGCTACACTTCTACTCAGATGGGGTCCGGTTATACACCAAATAACTATGCAATCTATAATGGTACAGGTGGAAATGCTGCGACAACTGCGGCTTCAGGCGTGGGAGTTACAGCTGTTCCTAATGGTATTGTGAAAGTGGGGCAATCATTTATCATTCAGAAGAAAGATTTTGGAAACGGTATTTTAGAATTTAAAAATTCATACAGTCCAACAAATATTCTAAGAGTGCCGGATAATGGGACTTTCTTTGAAAAAACCGGACCTAAAAATCGTTTTTGGTTAGAAATGACTGCTCCAAACAACCTTGTCAATTCTATTCTTGTCGGATACATTCCGGGTGCTACAAATGATTTTGAAACCGATTATGATGGCGAATTATTTGTAGTTGGATCGGATTCTTTCTACTCTGTTTTAGGTGCTAAGAAGCTGGCTATTCAAGGTAAATCGGGCAATTTCAGTTCAGAAGATGTTGTTGCTTTGGGGCATGTTTATTCTGTGACAGGTAATTATACCATTAAGCTGAAAAATCCGGAAGGGATATTTGATTATAGTCAAAATATTTATCTGAGAGATAAGTTATTGAACAAATATGTTAACCTTAACTCCGCAGGCAGTTATACGTTTGTCGGAACCAAAGGAACAAATGATACCCGTTTCGAAATCGTGTATAAAGAAGATGCAGTATTAGGAGCAGGTAATGAATCGAAATCTGAGTTCGTTGTTTACAGGGATGGAAATGATTTCGTTATAAAATCTTCTAAATCTTTAGGCAAAGTTGAGGTTTATGATGCTGCAGGAAGAATGATTACAGCACAAAAAACAAATGAAAAGATTTTAAGATTGAATGTTTCGACATTTGCGGAAGGAATGTTTATTATAAAAGCCGAGAATTCTGGTGATGTTAAAACCAAGAAGATTCTAAAATAATTTTACAAATCTCAGTTTGAAAAGACCGAAACAAATAGTTTCGGTCTTTTTTTATACATGATTCTCAATTTTTTACAACTAAAAAATTTAATAGAAAACATATCATATAAGGCTTTTAGGAAGTTAATTTTATACATTTATATGTAGTTATTTAATTTTTGATATGTCTATGATAGATGTATTTATTTAATTTATTTTTATTGATAATAGATTATTTATTTATTATATGTTTATTTAAAGTGTTTTTTATATGTTATATGTATAAATTAAACAATGGTTTGGTATTGTTATGTTATACTTTATTATTGATATAAATAATTATAAAAAAATAATAATTTTATGAAAATAATTCAAAAATTATTTTATTTTTGTCGGCTATTTATAATTCAAAAGAGAATTGTGAATAATATCAATTATAAAACACTTCAAGTATGACCAAAAATTTATTAATTCTAACCGTGAAGAAACATTTACTTTTCTTATTCATTTTTTGCTTTGTTTTAGGGTTTTCTCAAAGTGCCGATTTTAACAGTGCTTATGTAGTCCTTAATAATAACGGTGTTGCAAACAAATTTTATAAACTGAAAAATAATACTGCAGATCTCACCAATCCCAATTTCAATGGATCAGATCTCGGTTCTTTCAACGCCGGTAGTACATTGCTTTTGCAAGGAGCAGAGCATAATGTCTTTAAATGTGGAAGTTGTGATTTGACGGCCACCAAAATTAATTACAGGGTTTATAAAACGGGAACCACTCCCGGATCATTTTCTACCATGAATATTGGCTTTTCATCTGGTGGAGGCAATGGCTGTGGCGGCCAGAATCAACAGTGGAGAGATATTGGTGGTTCAAATAATTTGCTTTCCGGTTTGTCTTCCGGAGGGAATTACACTGTTGAGGTGTACAGTGATGCTACCATAACTTGCGGATCAGGGACAGCTTATGATAGCAATGGAGGCTCTAATTATAAGGCGACTTTTACTTATTGCGGCCCAACGACCGGCGCTTTACCGGCAGGTAATTATTCCATTCCAGGTTGTTTCGCTACTGTCAATTCGGCAGTAACATATATCAATGCTAACGGAATTACAGGCACTGGCGGTGTGCAGTTTGATGTGGCAGCTGGTTATACAGAAACGGCACCTGTTGGTGGTTTTTCCATTACAGCAACAGGTACAGCTACAAATCCAATAAAATTTGTAAAGAGTGGAAGTGGGAGTAATCCTACTTTTACAGCCCCAGTACAAGACACAACAAATCCGTATGACGATGCAATCTTCAAAATCATTGGAGGAGATTACATTACCATAGATGGATTTACTATGCAAGAAAGAACGACTGGCACTTTTACTTATTCAGGTACATCAAATAATGTGACGGAATTTGGTGTTGCTTTGTTCTACGCAAGCTCCTCGAACGGTGCCCAAAATTGCACTATTAAAAATTGTACTATTGATATGGATATTAATGGCGGTAATAGTTACGGTATTTATTCAAATAGTTCACACAATTCTACTGCACCAACTACTTCAAATAATTCTACAGCAACAACTGGAGCTAATAGTAATCTGACGATTACGGGAAATACTATAACGGATGTCAACACCCCAATTGTTGTGATTGGAAGTTCCAGCACTGCAACTGATCTAAATGATGGTTTAATCATTGGCGGCAGTTTGGCTGATGCAAATACTATAACAAATTTTGGAAAAACAGCTCCTACTAATACTTTTAATGCTGTAACGGGTACGATAAATGGAATTTTAATTAGAAATACGAAAAACTTTACTGTATCATACAATGTTATCAATAATACAGCTATAGTAACGCCAGCAACATTAAGTACATTACGTGCAGTTTTTGTGGATGGTTATAGTAATACTCCTACAGGAACTAATAATATTAGTATTTCTAATAATAAAATCTCTTTAAAAGCAAATGGTGCTACCGTGCAAGGAATCAATATTTCTTCCAACTCTGGTACAGCTAACAGCGTAGCTATAAACAATAACGAGTTTTCTAATTTTACGATTCCTAGTGGAGCTTTAACTTTTTTGTCAAACTCACAGACGGCTACAAATAGCTCTATTAATGCCAATGAATTCCAAAACCTAAGTATTGCTTCAACTGGGAGCATTACTTTTATTTCAAATGGTACATCGGCACCATCTGGTGGCAGTAAAACTGTAAACAACAACAAAATTGTTACCGGATTTACAAAATCAGGAGCAGGAGGGACAGTCACAATTTATAACGATAATGCTTCATCTGTAGCGGGCTCTATCGTAGTAAACAACGGCAATGATTTTTCAAATCTGACATTGCCAAATGCTTCCACTACAATAACTGGATGGGTAAATACAGATTATGCTACATCGAATCCTACGAAAACTATTGAAAATAATAAGTTTGAAAACTGGAGTATTACAGCAGGAGCAAACTGTGTGATTATGGATCTGAATGGTTTTGGAGGGACAACATCATCGGTGTCTAATAATTCTATTAAAAATATTTCAAAATCAAGCACCTTCGCACTTACAGGAATTCAAATTGGTAGTGTAGGAAATGCCACGACTTTAAATGTTTCCGGTAATACTGTAGAGGCACTGACGTCAGCAACGGGAAGTTTAATTGGTATTCAGGATACTAATGTATCTACAGTTAAAAATATAACATTAAATACACTTAAAAACCTGACCTCTGCAACTACTAATACATTGACGGCAATCAATCATTTGACTTCAACTACTACGGTTAATATTTCTAATAATACAATTACCGATATTAATGCTACTGGTACTACAGCAAGGGGGATAAATAATGGAACTGCTGCGACTGTAAATATAGAAAATAATACCATTGATGATATTAACCTCAGTAATTCTTTATCCAATACAACAATTATAGGTGTAAGTTGCTCAAATGCAGCATCAGGAACTACTGCCGCAATTAAGAATAATATATTAAGCAATTTTGTAAGTAATTCTACTCCTACAACTTCTCAAGTTTTAGGAATCAATTTAAGTGGATCACAAAACTTTGATGTGAGTAATAATCAAATCTATAACTTCACTGGTGTCTCCCAAAGCACAAGCACAGGCTCTGCAGCATCAGTAATAGGTGTATTTACTTCCTCAAGTGGTGCGTCTCAAAAAATTAACAAGAATATTATTCATAGCTTAAAAAACAATACCACATCTGCAAGCAGCACAACTGTTTTAGCAATTGGTACATCTTCTACTTCCGCAGGAGGAGAAATCATCGGAAATAGAATCTATGGTTTCGAAAATAAAGCTACTGGAACTAATCCTTTTATTTCTGCATTTATTCCGAACGGAGGTAACTGGACTTTTGCTAACAATATGGTTAGCTTAATTAATGGTTCTAATACCAATGGAATGCAGTGTACCGGTATTTTTGATTCAGGATCTTCCGGTACAAGAAACTACTACTATAATACCATCTATATTGGCGGTAGCTCTTCAGGTACTCAAAATAGTGTAGGTTTACAATACAATTCCGGCGCGGGAGCCGCTAATATTAGAAATAATATATTAAATACAGCCAGAACAGGTAGTGGAAAAAATTACTCAATTGCTAATCTGTCTGCAGCCATCACTGGATTTACATCTACTAATAATGTATTGAATGCTTCTAATGCTTCAACTATTGCAGCTACAAACGGTATTACAGATAGAACATTTGCCGCTTGGCAGGCTCTTGGTTATGATGCCAATAGTTTTAATAATGTTCCAATGAGCTTCATCGATATAACAACCGCGGATTTACATTTGCCGGTTACGGCTTGCTCAGATGTTGAATCAGGTGGGATTCCAGTTTCTGTAACTACAGACTATGATAGCGTTACAAGAAGTACAACGATGCCGGATATAGGAGCAGATGAAATTACTGGAACTAAACCGGCTGTGATTTCATTAGTGGCATCTTCTGCTTCTGTTTGTGAAGGTAGTTCAGTAAATATTACGGCATCAAGCACAGAAAATTATACCTATACATGGGATGCGAGTCCAACGCTTACTACCACGAGTGGAGCAGCTGTAATTGCAAGTCCAATAGTAACCACTACCTATTTTGTAAATGGTGTCTCTGCTGCAGGATGTGTAAAAAGATCATCTATTACAGTAACGGTAAATCCATCTCCTACGGCAATAACTGCAATTACAGAAACACAAAAATCGGCTACTGCTATTACGTCCTCTTGTGACGTTGATTATGTAGAACTAAAGGCTGTTGGAGGTAGTATAGCTGGCTTAACAAAAGTTGTCAACTCAGGAACTGTAAATTTATCTATCCCCGATGGAATTTTGACTACCGGTATTTCACAGACACTTGCAGTAAGCGGTATCAGTACCAATGCTATTGTTACAAAAGTAGAAGTTAAGATTAATATAACTCATACCTGGGATAATGATTTGAGAGTAAACTTAGAAGCTCCAAATGGTAAAATTGTAAATCTAATTAACCAAGCGGGAAGTTCTGATGATAATTTTACGAATACAATTATAACCTCTGATACTTCTGCTGGAGCATTATCTTCTGGTTCAGCTCCTTTTACGGGAACTTTTAGAGCAGATCTAGGTGATGTAGGAGTGATTGGAACAACTCCTAATGTTAATACCATAAATTTTTCTGATTTATTTACTACCCCGAATGGAAATTGGAAAGTAAGAGTTTATGATGATACAGCTACGGATACTGGAACATTAGTGGATTGCTCTTTAATAGTTACATACACAGATTCCCAGATTACTTGGTCTCCAACAACAGGATTGTATTCGGATACGGCACTTACTTTACCTTATAATGGCACTGATTATTTATCCACAGTATATGCAGCTCCAACAACAGCTACAAGCTATACTGCCAAAGCTACTCTTGGAACCTGTGACAAAACATCTGTTTCGTCTCCTATTGTAAGAAACAAAGAAGAATATGTTGGAGTAGGAGCAGATTGGAATACTGCTTCAAACTGGTTCCCAGCGGTTGTTCCGGATAATACTAAGTGTGCTGTAATTCCTGCAGGAAAAACAATTGTTATTAATATTAATAATGCAGAAGCAAAATCATTAACTATTGCAGAAACCGGAAAAGTGAGCATTGCAGCAAGCAGTTCCTTAAAAGTTGTAGATGCTATTAATATTCCTGTAAATAACTCTGCAAATGATAATCTTGTATTGGAAAGTAATGCTGCTCTTTTGCAAGATAATGCTAGTCCGGGTAATGTAGGTAATATTATAGTTAAAAGAGGAACGCATATGCGGAAGTCAGACTATACCTACTGGGGTACGCCAGTTACCGGGCAGAAATTATTAAATACCGGAAGTGGTACAACAAGCGCAACTCACACTACTGGTGGTTTTTCTGAAGGTACGCCTAATAACAGAATATACAGGTACAATGAGCCGGATGATACTTTTAAAGCAGCTACTGATCCGGAATTTGTTTCGGCTAAAGGTTACGCGATTAGAGGAAAGGATAGTTATTTCATTAATGATCCAAATCCTGTGGCCGATGAATTCAAATTTACTGGAACCCCTAACAACGGTAATTATTTCTTTGATGTCAAAAAATCTAAGAACACAATTTCAGGCGGTGTAACTTATGATCATGGTTACAATATGATTGCTAATCCATATCCATCGCATATTGATTTTATCAAGTTTTATAATCTGTCTAATAACACAGGCAAGAACAGTGATGTGATTTTCGGTAAAGCTTGGTTCTGGACCAATGTTCCTGGTGCTCCAACGACACAAAACGGATCCTCCTACACTCCAAATAACTATGCAATCCTCTCCCTTGCAGGCGGAACACCAGCAACAGGTGTGGATGTATCGGAGACAACCGGATCTCCAATCCCGAATGAATTTATAAAAGTAGCACAAGGTTTCATCGTTCAAATGAGAGGAACGCCACCTACAGGCACGGATCCTGCATTATCAGGAACTTTGAAGTTTGATAACTCTATTAGAACCAATAATATGACGGGTAATTTTTATAACAGTAAAATAAATGAAAAGGAAATCAACCGTTATTGGGTAAAATTAATATCACCTTACAATATTGTAAATACAATTTTAGTAGCCCACATGGAAGGTGCCACCAATTCTTATGATCCGGATTATGATGCAGATCTGTTGTCATTAGGGGATGATTCTTTCTATTCAAAGCTGAATACTCAGAAATTGCAAATCCAGGCAAGAAATAATCCGCTGAATACTGAGGATGTCATTTCTCTTGGAACTAAATATTCTACAAACGGAACTTATAAAATCGCTCTGGGAGACAGAGAAGGAATATTTGAATCAGGACAAAAGATATATCTTAAAGATAAGTTAACAGGAAATTTAACAGACCTTACAAACCAAGATTATATATTTACCGTATATAAAGGAACAGACGAAACACGTTTCGAAATTGTTTACAAAAGCGTAGAAGTTCTTGCTTCGGATGAGTTGAAAAAATCAGATTTCTTGGTTTACAGAGACGGAGAATATTTTGTTATCAAATCATCCAACAATCTTGAAAATGTTGAAATTTATGATGCCGGGGGTAAATTATTGGTTTCCAAATCAACTTCCCAAAAGGAAATCCGAGTCAATGCCAATATGCTTCCTACTGGTGTTTACATCATAAAAGCACAAAACTCTGGAAATGTAAAAACAAAAAAAATTATTAAATAGCAATCGAAATCATATTATTAATATAATTTAACATAAAGAACTTTAGATTTTACTAATTTTTTATATCTTTACACCTTGAAAATTATGTTTATTTTTAAACGAACGATGAAAAAATACTTTACCCTATTATATATAACAGCAAGTGTTATGTGTTTTGCACAGTTTCAGGATAATGCCTTCGAGCAGAATAATTCAGCTACTTTGCAGCATCAATCAGATGCCAATAGCTCAGCACAAGCTGGAACAAATGGTACAGAGACCCCATCAGGTGGAAATCAATCTTCATTTGGTGTTCCAGGACCAGGAGAACAGGAAGAAGGACCAGGTAACCCTGGAGAACCGGTTCCTATTAATGGGTATATTCCGTTATTATTGATTACCGGATTTGCTTTCATTATATATCGTGAGAGAAAAAATAAAAAAGTTAATATTTAAAATATTTGAATCCGAAATTAATTAATTTCGGATTTATTTTTAAGATATGTATAGAAATGTTCTAAAGCCAATATTTGACTTCTTCTTAGCGTTGGCTTTGATGATTGCTCTTTCTCCAATATTTTTGTTATTAATTGTCCTTTTGTATCTTTTTAATAAAAAGAATGTTTTCTTTTTTCAGGAAAGACCGGGAAAAAATGAGCGGGTTTTCCGGATTATCAAATTCAAAACAATGACGGATCAGAAAGATGAATTCGGGAATCTTCTCCCAGATGAACTTAGACTTACCAAAATGGGTAAGTTTGTGAGAAAGACATCTTTGGATGAACTTCCTCAATTGATCAATGTACTGAAAGGAGACATGAGTTTTATAGGCCCAAGACCACTTCTGGTAAGTTATCTCCCTTTGTATAATGATGAACAAAAAAAACGTCATCTTATAAAACCGGGTATTACGGGATGGGCTCAGGTCAACGGAAGAAATGCACTTACCTGGCAGCAGAAATTTATTTATGATGTGTATTACGTAAAACATCTTAGCTTCGCTTTGGATCTCAAAATTTTTTTATTAACCATAAAAAAGGTTGCAAAAAGTGAAGGAATCAACAGTGACGGACAGGCAACAACAGAAAGTTTTAAAGGGAATGAATAATGAATTGTACATTTTAGGAGCTGGTGGTCATGCTAAAGTTATAATCGAGATAGCTGAACTATTAGACTATAAAATTGCCGGCGTTTTTGACCAAAATGAAAATGTGAAAAATATTTTAAATTATCCGGTTTCCCACAACTTAATAAATCTCCCAAAAAACCCAAATATATTTTTTGCACTTGGAAGCAACCAAAGCAGAAAAAATAATTCAGAAAACTTTGAGACTACTTCTTTGAATTTAATCCATCCCTCGGCAATCATTACTAAGAATATTGATTTGGGTCGTGGTAATGCTGTCATGGCAGGCGTTGTGATCAACTCATCTGTAAAAATAGGTAATTTTTGTATCATAAATACATCTGCAAATATAGATCACGATTGCGAAATTGAGGATTATGTTCATATTGCTCCAGGCACTGCTTTAGCAGGGAATATAAAAGTAGGAGAGGGAGCTCAGGTTGGAATTGGTGCCTGTGTAAAACAAAATGTCACCATTGGTAAATGGGCTATTATTGGAGCTGGTGCAGTAGTAATAAATGATGTTCCGGACTATGCAGTCGTTATCGGTAATCCTGCTAAAGTATTGAAATATATTTATTGAATTTGAAAATTTGTCACTTTATTTTGCAAATATCTATAAGTAAGTTATTATATGCTTAAAAAGTAAAATTTTCAAGAAAGAATAATTATTGTTTCTAATAATTTAATAATAAACAATATATTGATTGAATTATAATATCTTTGCAAAACTAAAAAAATTAATAGATGAATTCTAAAATTTGGCTATCATCTCCTCACATGGGTGGAGATGAGATGAAATACATTCAGGAAGCTTTTGACCACAATTGGGTTGCGCCATTAGGCAAAAATGTAGATGAATTTGAAATAGCCATAGAAAATTTTCTTGGAGAGAATAAACTTGCTGCGGCACTCAGTTCTGGAACTGCGGCTTTACATCTAGCTTTGATCCAATTAGGAGTCGGCTACGGTGATGAGGTAATTTGCCAGTCTTTTACATTTTCTGCATCTGCAAATCCGATCAAGTATCTTGGAGCTACACCAGTTTTTGTAGACTCTGATAAAACCAACTGGAATATGTCTCCGGAATATCTTGAAAAAGCAATTCAGGATAGAATCAAAAATCATAAAAAACCAAAAGCCGTAATTGTAGTTCATCTCTATGGCATGCCTGCCTTGATGGATGAGATTTTGGATGTCTGCAACAGATACGAAATTCCATTGGTAGAAGATAGCGCAGAATCTTTAGGTTCGAGCTATAAAGGCAGAAAATGTGGGACCTTCGGAGAGTTTGCATTGCTTTCTTTTAATGGAAACAAAATTATTACAACCTCAGGAGGCGGAGCATTGGTATCCAATACAAAGGAACAAAAAGCCAAAACTATTTTCCTTTCCACACAGGCTAGGGATCAGGCACCGCATTATCAGCATTCTGAAGTAGGATACAATTACAGACTAAGTAATATCTGTGCAGGAATTGGAAGAGGACAGATGGAAGTTTTAGGAGAAAGAGTGATGCAAAGAAGAGCGAATCATGATTTTTACAAAGAATTATTTTCTGACATAGAAGCTGTGGATGTTTTTACTGAGGCCAATTCTGACTTCTATTCCAATCATTGGCTTACGAGTATAACAATCAATAAAGACATTACCTCAAAAACAAATCACGACTTGATGTCTGCATTTGCAGAGGAAAATATAGAAACGCGACCATTGTGGAAGCCAATGCACCTTCAGCCAGTTTTCAAAGATTGTCCGTATTACGGAGAAAACGTAGCCGAAGAGTTATTCAATCAGGGGCTTTGTCTGCCATCTGGTTCCAATCTTACAAATGATGATAAAAAAAGAATTTATGATGTTGTAATTAATTTTCAATTTTAAAAAATAGCCATCAGAAAATGGAGAATGTTAAAAATCTTAAGAGATTTTCGCTCAATGATAATGTATTGGATCTTGCAGATCTTAAATTCCTGCCAAGATGGGTTATCTTAGTTATTGATGTATTAATAGTATTTACATCGCTTTTAGTATCACATTTATTGATTCTTGGTCTGGATGTGAAGCACTACAAAGTATTTCCTCTCACCTATGTGTTTGTTTTCATCATGGCAGTGAATGTTTTGTTTATGTATATATTCAGAACTTATTTAGGTGTTATCAGGCATTCTACTTTTGTCGATCTTTTTAAGATTTTTTTGGCCAATTTGTGTAGCGTCTTAGCAGTAGTCATTATTAATTATACTTATTATCTAAGTGCTAACGAAAAAGTGGTTCTTATTCCCTTTATGGGATTGTACTTTGCGATTTCCTGTTTGTTTTTATTTGTATTCAGGCTATGTGTTAAAGGTTTTTTTAATATTATTAAAGAAAATAAAAGAAGCGGAAGCAGAAAAAAAATCTACATTTTGGGTGATGATGACACGTCTGTTGCTATTGCGCAGGTAATTCTTTCAAATCCCAATTTACCCTTTGATATCCGAGGTTTCATATCTTATCACAACAAGAAGGTAAGCATTAAACTATTAGACAAACCGATTATTACAAAAGCTAATTTCATCGATGACCTTAAAAATGGTATTGATGATGTTAGTGGTGTTTTAGTAATTAAGGAAGCTTTACAAAAAGAAGAATTAGAATTCTGGGTAAATGTTTTTCTAGAACATAATCTGAAGATTTATAAAGCACCAGCTATGCAAAAACTGCGCAGCAACGAGATCATCAATCAGATTAATACCATTCAGATTGAGGATTTGCTGAACAGAAGACCAATCAAGCTGGATAATCTTGAAATTAAAAAAAGACATTTTCAGAAAACCGTTTTGGTAACGGGAGGCGCGGGCTCTATCGGTCGTGAGATTGTAAGACAAGTTGCGCTGCTGGAGCCTATGCAGATTGTAATTCTGGATCAATCGGAAACACCGCTTTACGACACGGAGTTGGAAATGAAGGAAACTTATCCTCATATCAACTTCAAATTTGTATTGGCCGATATTTCTAACCTTAGTCGTCTGGAACCATTATTCAGTAAATATAATTTTTCGATGGTTTACCATGCAGCGGCGTATAAGCACGTTCCAATTGTAGAGGAAAACCCTCACGAAGCTGTACTTGTAAATGTAATGGGGACAAAAAATTTGGCATTACTATCCAGTAAATATGGTGTCAACAGATTTGTAATGGTTTCTACTGATAAAGCTGTGAATCCTACAAATGTAATGGGTGCGTCCAAAAGGGTTGCAGAATTATTTGTTCAGTCTTTGCAAAATCTTGAAGGTAATACGACTAAATTCATTACCACCCGTTTTGGGAATGTATTGGGATCAAACGGATCTGTGATCCCGCATTTTAGAAAACAGATAGAAAAAGGAGGTCCTGTAACCATTACCCATCCGGATATCGTAAGGTATTTTATGACCATAGCAGAAGCCTGCGAATTAGTTTTAAATGCAGGTACAATGGGTATGGGTGGCGAGATCTACGTTTTCGATATGGGAGAACCTGTCAAAATTCTGGATCTTGCAAAAAGGATGATAAAGTTGTCCGGGTTTGAACCGGATATTGATATCAAAATTATTTACACAGGGTTAAGACCCGGTGAGAAGCTATACGAAGAGCTGCTGAGCGATAATGCACGCACTTTGCCCACCTCTCATGAGAAAATTATGATCTCCAAAGATCCTTCTATGGAATTTGATGAGATCGACGGATTGACCGAGCTCGTAATAGATTTTTCTAAAAAAGAAGAAAAGCAGGAAATTGTAAGAATACTAAAATCTATCGTAAAAGAATTTAAAAGCAATAATTCTATATATGAATCGTTAGATAAATAAGAATCCCTATATTTGCAAACCTTCAATTTAAGAAATCATTTATGAGAAGAGCTTTATCCATAATTTTTATGGCCTCATTGTTTTGTGTAATATTTTCATGTAAAGTAAAAGAGGATATCGATTACATGAAAAATATAGAAGATGTAGCTATTAAAACCTCAAATAGAACTTATATTTCTACTATACAACCATCAGATCAATTGGTTATTACTATTTTGGCGAAGGATAATGAAGTCGCGAAACCTTTTAATAGAGATTATTATTCTACGGATATGTCACAGCTTTCTGGGATGCCAAGTCGTAGTTCATCTACTGAACCAAGCTATATCGTAGATTCAAAAGGTAATATTGATTTTCCTATATTAGGTACTTTGAATACCACAGATAAAACAGTAGATCAATTTAAAGACGAACTGAAAGAAAAGCTTTCCAAATATATCAAAAACCCTGGTGTTAATATTAAAACGACTAATTACAAAGTCACAGTACTGGGTGAGGTAAATAGGAGCGGAACATTTTCTATTCCCGACGGACAACCAACAACCATACTTAATGTTTTAGGTTTGGCAGGTGATCTTACTATTTACGGACAGCGTAAAAATGTCTTAGTTGTGAGAAATGTAGATGGAGTTACATCCAAAGAGTATCTCGATTTAACTGATGCCGGATTTATTAATTCTCCTTACTATTATGTAAAGCAAAATGATGTGATATACGTATCACCTAATAATGCCAGAAAAAGTGCATCTTCTTACGGACCTCAAACAGGGATTTGGATTTCTGTTGCTTCGGTTCTGATAGGGGTTTTGGCGCTCCTATTTAGATAATCCATTATTTTTATTTCTAATGGAAAAATCTTTTAATAATTCATCAGATTCTGACTTGGCTGCCATTGTTAAGCCCTATTTGACAAGATGGTACTGGTTCTTTATTAGTGTTCTGATTTTTAGTGTTTTTGCATTTATATATATCCATTATAAACAGTCTGTTTACAACATTAAAAGTGCAGTTCTTATTAAAGATGCAAAAAAATCATTAGGTGCTAGTTCAGGAGTTGGGGATATGGGAATACTGGAGGGTTTGTCCGGTTTTGGAGGAATGAGCACGAATAGTATCGAGAATGAATTAGAGATTTTTAAAACAAAAAAATTAGTTCGGGATATTGTATCAAGCAATGAGCTTCAAACAACTATATATAGTAAAGTTGACTTTCCGAAAAAAGAACTTTTTGGAGATACGGCTCCAATAAAAATTCATGTAGTTAACGAAAAGAAAAATAAGAAATTCCCAAAAAAATCTTTTTTTTTAACAATTGAGAAGAATAGATTATTTCTGCGTTCAGAAGAATATAATTTTGAAAAATCATTTGAATTTGGGAAATTGATAAGTTTACCTTTTGCAAATATTATCATTCTAAATAATGAAAAATTTGATAAAGTAAAAGCCGAAAAAATAAGCAGTGAATTAGAAATTAAATTTTCTACTTTAGAATCAGCTGCTACAAGCATACATAAAATGGTGCAAGTAGAATTGGCAGATAAAGACGCAACAGTAATTTCCTTATCCATAGATTATCCGGAAGTAGAAAAAGCTAAAACCATTATTAATGGGTTAATTTCAGCTTATAATAAAGATGCAATTTTAGATAAAAATTCTGAATCCCAAAAAACAATAGAATTTATTGATGACAGAATATTGATGATCTCCAGAGAATTAGGAGATGTGGAATCTGAAAAGGAGAAATTTAAAACGGATAATAGGATTACAGATCTTATGACAGAGGCTAAAATAAACCTCGAAAGTTCTGCAGATGCTAAAAAGAAACAATTGGAATTGGATTCCCAGCTAGAACTTAATAATGACCTTGTATCATATCTTAAAAAACAAGACAGTTACGAATTGCTACCCGTAAATATTGGGTTGGAAAGTAATGAGTCTAATGCAAATATTATTAGTTATAATAAAATGGTATTAGATAGAAATACACTACTTGAAAATGCAACTCCTCAAAATCCACTAGTGATAGATATTACTAAACAGATTAATTCTATGAAAGAATCTGTTTCAGAATCTCTGTTGAAAAATAAAGCAGCGCTACAGTTTGCATTAAATGAATACCAATCGGAACAAAATACAATAAACAACAGAATTGTTAAAATTCCTTTACAGGAAAAATTATTCAGATCTCTTGAAAGACAGCAACAGATAAAAGAAAATCTGTATTTACTTTTACTTAAAAAGAGAGAAGAAACTGCTATTTCTTTAGCTATTGTTGCGCCAAAAGCACGTATTGTTGAGCCTGTTGTAATATCTGATAAGCCTGTTTCTCCTAAAAAGAATTTAACACTTCTATTTGCGATAACCCTAGGTTTATTAGTGCCATTAGGCTTTATTTATATAAAGGAATTGATAAATAATAAAATAATCACTAAAAATGATTTGAAGAAACTTTCTAATATTCCCATTATTACAGAAATACCTTCAATAAAAAAGAATGAAGATCATTTGGTGAAATTTAATGATTTTTCTTCCTTAGCGGAATCCTTCAGGATATTGACTACAAATATGGGATTCATGCTTAATAATACTTCTCAGGAGTCCAAAGTGATTTTTGTAACATCATCTATAAAGGGTGAAGGAAAAACTTTTATATCAATGAATTTGGCGCTGACGCTATGTAACGATAACAGTGTCATTATTATAGGTGCTGATATTAGAAATCCACAATTGCAACGTTATAATCAAAATAATAAAAGTATTCCAAAAGGGTTAACTGAATTTTTATATGACGATTCCACATTGGTGGATAACATCATTTTTAAGAATCCAATCAATGATAAATGTGATATTATATATTCCGGAATGATTCCTCCTAATCCTACAGAATTACTAAAAAACGGTAGACTAGGAGTATTGTTGGAAATACTGAGAAAAGAGTATCAATATATAATTATTGATACTGCTCCGTTATTATTGGTTACTGATACGTTAACAATTGCAAAATATTCCAATTTAGAACTTTATGTAACACGGTCCAATTTTACGGAAAATACACTGATAGAATTTGCAAATGATATCGTAGAATCGGGTAAGTTAAATAATGTTGCATTTGTTATAAATGATGTAAAAAAAGAGAATTCCGGATATGGGAATAAGTATGGTTATGGTTATAATAATAAATAATTAATGATAATGGAGAATATTAGAAATAGAAATGAATCTAATAATTTGGTCGAGTTAATAAAGCCATATACGAAGAGATGGCATTGGTTTATAATCGCATTTTTTGTATCAGTTATACTTGCTTATGCTTATGTGAAATTCTCCACACCAGTTTATAAAATGCAGTCCTCCGTTCTTATCAAAGATGCAAAAAAAATGTCTAGCGCGTCAGGAGATTTTGGCGTTTTACAAAGCTTAGGCGGATTTGCAGGAATGGGTACTAACAGTATAGAAAATGAACTGGAAATCTTTAAATCAAAAAAAATAATCCGTGATGTAGTAGGCAAAAGAAACTTTCAAACTGTTTTGTATTCAAGAGAGAAATTTTATGATGTTGAACTGTATAAAGATACTAATCCTTTTAATATCCTAGTAGTTAATGAAAAACAAGACGAAGAACTTCCTAAAGAACCAATTGATATTAAAATAGAAGGCGATAAAATTACATTAAAGTCAGATGAGTTTAAACAACCTATTATAACAACTTTTAACAAGACTATAAGCCTTCCTTATGCGAACTTTATTATTACAAAAAACCCCAAATTCAATAGGAAAAAAGTAAAAAAAATGGATCTTGATGATCTTTATTTTACTTATTCTGATAGCGAAAATACTGTTTATGATTTCCAAAAATCACTAGATGTAGATTTGTTAGATAAGGATGCTACGATAATTGGTTTAGGAATAGAAT
Source organism: Chryseobacterium sp. TB1-D10 (assembly GCF_059803555.1). Lineage (NCBI taxonomy): Bacteria > Pseudomonadati > Bacteroidota > Flavobacteriia > Flavobacteriales > Weeksellaceae > Chryseobacterium > Chryseobacterium sp. TB1-D10. The sequence goes on from NZ_JAPFHB010000005.1 coordinate 260,987, forward strand.
ACGCAAATAAAGAAAAAGCGAAAGATTTTCTGAATGATCTGATAACGGTTTATAACGAATATGCTATAAGTGATAAAAATATAGAATCTAAAAAAACCAAGGATTTTATTGATGATAGAATCTCTATAATCTCCAAAGAATTAGGCACTGTAGAAACACAAAAGGAGCAGTTTAAATTATCAAATGATGTAGTTGATATTCCTACAGAAGCAAGAATTAATTTGCAAATATCAGCTGAGGCTCAAAAAAAGGCTCTAGAGTTTGAAACTCAGATTGAGCTTGCCAATATGCTTTTGGGATATATAAATTCTCCTAGCAATAATTACCAGGTGTTGCCTACTAATATAGGAATGGACAGTTCTAACCCTAGTTCATCAGCAGCAAGCTCTAATATTGGCCTTTACAATGCTGCGATTATGGAAAGAAGCAGATTACTAGAGAATGCAACATTAGAAAATCCTCTTGTGATAGAAAATGGAAAAAAAATAAATTCTATTAAAAATGCACTTAAAGAAAGCTTGCTCAAAAGTAAATCCTCTTTTGAGATAAGTAGAAATATCATTTTAGGAGAACAGCAGTCCACGGAATATAAAATCGGAAAAGTTCCCACTCAGGAAAAACTATTTAGAAGTATAGAAAGACAACAGCAGATAAAAGAAAGCTTATATTTATTATTACTTCAAAAACGCGAGGAAGCTGCTATTACAATGGCAATTACAGGAAACAAAGCGAGAGTCGTTGATTATGCATATGCCTCCAGAAAACCTGTCTCGCCGAAAAAGATGATTACTCTATTAGGTGCAGTCTTTTTGGGGTTAATTATTCCTTTTGCATACATTTATCTAAAAGAGCTCCTTAATAATAAATTAGTTAGTAAACATGACTTGGAGAAATTGTCAAGTAATTCTATACTGGCAGAAATTCCTAGAATTTCAGCCAGAGAAAGTGGCGTAATTCTAACAAATGATGTAACACCATTAGCAGAATCATTTAGGATTTTGGTTACTAATTTAAAATTCATGTTGCCCAAGAAAGATAACGGAAAAATAATATTTGTAACTTCAACAGTTAAAGGTGAAGGAAAAACATTTATTTCTGTTAATTTATCTCTCGCTCTGGCCTCTCCAAAAAATAAAGTTTTGGTTATAGGATCTGATATTAGAAATCCGCAACTTCAGAGATATAATCCGGCGATGAAAGGAAGTAAAGGCTTGACCGAGTATCTTTACGAGGATGTTCTTGATTATAATACTATTATTAATCCAAGTGGATTTAATCCTAATTGTGATTTCATATACTCGGGAAGTATTCCTCCAAATCCTGCGGATTTACTACAAAATGGAAGGTATCAGATGCTTATTGATAGTCTGAAACATAAATATGAATATATAATATTAGATACTGCACCACTAATGCTTGTGACGGATTCATTCTTGATCTCCGATGTGGCGGATGCAACAATTTATGTTACCAGATCTGAAGTGACAGAAAAGGATTTTATAGATTTTGCAAATAAAAATATTGATGCCAAAAAAATCAAAAATGTTGGATTTGTACTGAATGATGTACACAAGACTAATTTTGGATATGGTAATAAGTATGGTTATGGTTATCAGGCAGAGAAAAAGAAATGGTGGAAATTTTAAAATTTTTAGGTGATTAATTCCCAGTTATATAAAGGTCTTGTCTGGAGTGCTATTGATAAATTTGCTGTTGTAGGTATTCAAATCATATTTGAAATTCTTATGGCAAGAATCTTGTCACCGCAGGAGTATGGGGTTATGGGAATGCTACTGGTTGTCATTTCCTTTACTCAGGTTTTTATAGATAATGGTTTTGGAAGTGCTTTGATTTTTAAAAAAGACAGATCAGAGGAAGATTTTTCTACTGCATTTTATACTTCTGCGGTAATGGGAATTTTAATTTATATTATTTTGTTCCTTAGCGCACCGTATTTAAGTAGATTTTATAATCATAATATTACATTATATATTCAAGTTATTGGGATTGGTATTCTTATAAATAGCCTATCAGTCATTTACCGCACAAGGCTTACCATTGTAATTGATTTTAAATCTCAAGCTAAGTTTTCATTTTTAGCAGTTGTTTTATCAGGAATTATAGGGCTTGTTTTTGCATACCAAGGATTTGGAATATGGGCTTTAATTTATCAGAATATTGGATTGGCATTTTTTAACCTCATTTTTCTTCTCATAAATTTGAAGTGGTTTCCACGATCCAGATTTTCAAAAAAATCATTTTTGGAACTCTTCCGTTACGGATCTAATCTTCTGTATGCTGCAATAATTAATGCAATTTATATCAATATTAATTCAGTCCTATTAGGGAAATTCTATTCCACTAAGGCATTAGGAATTTATACGAAAAGCTACCAATTTACCATTTTCCCTGTTACGGTATTTACCGGAATTATACAAAGAGTCTTCTTTCCTTATTTAGTCAAATATCAGGCAGACTATGATCAGCTCTATGATCACAACAATCGTTACAACAAATTAATTTTTGTTATATTGCTGCCAGTTATTACAATTGTTATACTATTTTCTAGTTTTTTGATAAGATTTGTACTTTCTGATAGTTGGATCAGCATGACGATTCCATTTAATATATTGTTGGTTTCTACATTATTTTATCCATTAATTGTTATGAATATGAACGTTTTCCAAGTGATTGGAAAAACATCTAAATTTTTATTTGTTGAGATTCTGACAAAGGTTGTAGGTGTATCAATTTTGATAATCTGTTACAGATATGGACTTATAGGAATTTGTTTCGGAATATTGATCCAATTTATGATACAGTACATCATCACATCTTATTTTGTAGCCAAATCACTCGGTAAGAATTTTCTAAAAACACTATCCATATTAATCTATTTTTTACTTGCAAGTATTATTTACTTCATTAGTAAATATTTTTTAGATTTTATTGAGGATGGATTTTTAAAATTTTTTATTGTTTTCTTATTTGTTTGTTTTACTTATTCTATCGTTTTTTATATACTTTACAAAAAGCAGATTTCAAATATTTATGCTACAGTAATTAAAAAAATAAGGCTATGATTTGGAATATAATAAAATCTGTAATCAAAATTTTTCTTGACCCGATAAAATATTCCATTTTTAAATCTCAATGGAGAAGTAAAAACCCACATAATTATACATATCCTGTCAAAACATATTTTAAAATTGATAAAGTAAGGGTAGGCGATTATTCATACGGCCCATTGGAAATACACTATTGGAATCATAAGGATGAAAAACTTGAAATTGGAAGATTTTGCTCAGTAGCTGACGGTGTCAAATTTTTATTAGGAGGTAATCACAAATTAGATAATGTGACAACATATCCTTTTAAGTTTTATTTTAAAAATGAAGATGAAGCAGTTACAAAAGGACCAATTATCATAAAAGATGATGTCTGGATTGGAACCAACTGTATATTATTATCGGGAATTATTATCGGACAAGGATGTGTGATTGCGGCAGGATCTGTCGTTACAAAATCTTTTCCGCCCTATTCTATAATAGGAGGCAATCCTGCAAAATTAATTAAGAAAAGGTTTGATGAATCTGTGATTGAAAAGTTAGAAAATATTAACTTTAAGTTAATAGATAAAAACTTTATTAGGGAAAATATTGATCACTTATATGAAACAGAATCTTTGATGACTATTATTGAAAAATTAACTATTACAGAAAAAGATTAAAAAATTGGAATATATTCTAATCATATTTATACTGCAATTTATTTTCGGTCAATTAATACAAAATCTTAATTCGAAGCTATTTACATTATTTTTTGATGTAATAGCCTTTGGGTTGGTTTTGTTATTTTCTCTCGGAATTACATACACAGCTGACTGGCAGATGTATTATTGGTTTTATAAAATTGAATTTGATGAAACCGATTATGCCTTCTATTGGTTATCTATTTATTTCGCAGACCACGGTTATAGTTATGAGGCTCTGTTTCAGTTCCATATTATAGTTATAAGTGTGCTAAACTATGTACTTATTAAAAAATTTAGCTTTAACTATTTTTATGTTATAGTAACATATTATGTGCTCAACTATGTTCATGCAGTCAATCAGATTAGATATTTTATGGGTCTTCCGTTAATATTGTTAGGCTTTCATTACTTGATCCGGAAGAACAATTGGCTAGTGGCAATTCCGCTGTTTGTGTTAAGCTACTTATGCCATAGCGCACTCATGGTGTTATTAATTTTTATTCCCATTTATAGGATACCAACGAAACATTATATTAAATTTGTTTTCTTTGGTGCCTTAGCAACCACCATAGTTATCTACACAGTGCTAAAATTAAAATTAGGTGATGCTTTAGACCACTTTGGAGCCTATTTTGGTAAGGAATTTAACAGTTCGTTTATGGGAGGACTCTTCAATGCCTTGCCATATCTCATATATTACACATTCTTGATTATCGAGAGCAACAAATTGCTGAAAAATAATCCCCATTACTATGAGGACAAGAACTTTCAATTTCTACACAAGATTTCATTTTTTCCTTTAGTTTTTGTTTTTGCATCATTTTTTGTTCAAATATTAGGGCACAGATATGTTCTACCATTTGTTATTTTTTGGAACATATACTATTTATATTTGATAAAGGATCTTTCTACCAATAGAAGGTCTGTGAAATTAGCATTGTTTGGTATAATACATATTACGGTTGCCTGTTGTTTCTATATATTTCCGGATTTTGTACTAAAGGAAAATCACTATCTAATAGAGTTAGTGGATATGTTGAAATCTGATAAAATTTTAAGAGAAATATTTTTTTAAAATGTTATGGCGATTTTTTCAATTATTATTTTAACTTATAATTCCAACCATGATATCATAAATTGTATCGAATCAATTTATAATACATTGGATATACCTCGGGAACAAATAGAGATTATTGTAGTAGATAATAGCAGTACTGAAGTTTTTGATGAATTAAAAAGTCTTGTCTACAATAAATTTGGCGACGAAATCATTTTAATCAAAAATATAAACGGTGGTTACGGACAAGGGAATAATGTAGGTATAAGAGCAAGTAAAGGTCAATTTGTTTGTATCGTAAATCCTGATGTTTTATTTACATCAAAAATGTTTTCTAGTGTTGCTGAACTATTTAATAATAATAAAAAGTTAGCATTAATTGGTGGTAAACAATATGGTGGTAAAAATATTTCTTTCAAGTTCAGAGAAGAATATGATTTTTTTGCTTTTACGGAGCCTTTAGTGGTTGTTCTTAACAAGATTAACTTGTTTTTACCCAAATTTTCATATCTTTCTGGAGCGTTATTGTTTATTGATAAAGAAAAATTTAATAGTATAGGATTGTTTGATGAAACATTTTTTTTATATTGTGAAGAATCCGATATTTGTAAACGTTTTCTTAGCAAGAATTATCAAATCATTTTTGAAAAAAATTACGCTTACAGACATCTAATTGATGGAAGAAATCACACGAGCGACTTTAGTTTTCAGAACCTGATAGATTCTTCCAAAAAATACCTTGAAAAGCACAATTTTAGCTACGAAAAATTTATTTTAAAGAAAATAATTTCTTATCAAATTATATTAATAATTTGTAAGTTAATAAATAATAAAACACTGATTTCTAAAAACAGAACAAATCTCAATAGATTTTTGGATTTGAAGAATAAACTAAATGAAAGAAAAGAAAATAAAATTAGTACTGGATAATATAATATTCTGGATACAAAAATCGGGTGGGATTTCGGTACTTTGGAAAGAATTAATAGTTAGAACCAACGAAGATTTTGATACTCAATATATAAATCAAAATACCAAAACAGAAAATATTTTTTATCCTGAGAATCTCGATACTGAAAAAATCGTAGTAGAAAAAAATAAGATCTTCAATCGATTAAACAGCGCAAATGTTAATTCAGACAAAAAATTCATCTTTCATTCTAGTTATTATCGCTTTTGTAAGTCTGCTAACGCAATAAACATTACGACTGTTCACGACTTTACCCATCAATATTACTTTAGAGGGATAAAGAAACATTTAAATTATTTTCTGAAAAAAAGAGCAATAAAAAACTCTCATGGAATCATATGTGTGTCAGAAAATACAAAAAAAGATCTTCTGAAATTTTTTCCCTGGTCGGCTTCAAAAAAAATTGTAGTCATAGCTAATGGTGTTAGTGATGATTTTTTTGTTGATGAATCAAGTGTTCATAATATAAGTAAAATAGTACCAGATTACAATGCGGATTCAAAATATATTATATTTATAGGATCTAGAGCTAACTATAAAAACTTTGATAAAGCGGTTCTTACGATTAAAAATCTTCCGGATGATTATAAACTTGTTATTGTTGGAAGTAAGCTAAATGCTGAAGAAACCATATTTTTAAATAAAGAAATTCCTAATAGGAATATTATTTTAGAAAACATAGATAATGATAAACTAAATATACTTTATAACAAAGCATTCTGTTTGTTATACACGTCATCTTATGAGGGTTTTGGTATACCATTATTAGAAGCTATGAAATCTGGTTGTCCTGTTGTTGCGACAAATAATTCATCATTGCCAGAGGTGGCATCTAATAGTGCTATTCTTGTTGATAATGTTTGTGTTGAGAACTATTATCAAGCAATCATTTCGCTTGAGGATTCTTCACTTAGAAATGATCTTATTATAAAAGGTAAAGAAAGGGCACAAAACTTTAGTTGGGAAAGAAATTATAAAGAAGTCAAAAAATTTTATTTAGAGCTTTTTGATGAATTTCATTTTTAATTTTATTGTATAGATCAATAAAATTATATTTGCAGAAATTATAAGTATTGTTTTTAGAAAAGTTAGTTTATAAAGATTATAATGAAAAAAATATATATAGCTGGACATAAGGGCATGGTAGGAAGTGCAATCTGGAGAAATTTAGAATCCAAAGGTTATACACTCATAGGCCGTACCAGTAAGGAATTGGATTTAAGAAATCAGTCGCAAGTAAACGAATTTATTAAAGAAGAAAAACCTGATGTCATAATTGATGCAGCTGCAAGAGTCGGGGGAATATTAGCTAATAATAATTTCCCGTATCAATTTTTAATGGAAAATCTTCAAATTCAAAATAATTTAATAGTTTCTGCCGTTGAAAACGGGGTTAATAAATTTATCTTTTTAGGAAGTTCTTGTATTTATCCAAAATTATCGCCACAACCTATCAAAGAAGAGTACCTACTTACCAGTACCTTAGAAGCAACTAACGAAAGTTATGCGATTGCAAAAATTGCGGGTGTAAAAGCTTGCCAGGCTATAAGAAACCAATTTGGCAAAGATTATGTAAGTCTGATGCCTACGAATTTGTATGGCACTCATGACAATTTTGATTATAATACATCTCACGTTTTGCCAGCAATGATAAGAAAGTTTCATGATGCTAAAATTAATAATCATAGTGATGTAACACTTTGGGGTAGTGGTACTCCGCTCAGAGAGTTTTTATTTGTAGACGATATGGCAGAGTCAGTAGTTTTTGCTTTAAAAAATAATTTGTCTGACTATCTTTATAATGTTGGATCGGGAAAAGAAATTACAATCAAAGATTTAGCATTAGTTATTCAACGGATTACAGGTCATCAGGGTAATATCAATTGGGATTCATCAAAACCTGATGGCACCCCGAGAAAATTAATGGATAGTTCAAAATTAAATAGCGAAGGCTGGCATTCAAAGATCGATTTGGAACAAGGAATAACCAGAACATATCAATGGTTTTTAGAAAATCAAAACAATTTTAAAGAAGTTAAACTATAAATAATAACATACATGAAAACGGCATTAATAACGGGAGTAACTGGACAGGATGGTTCTTATCTTGCAGAATTGCTTTTAGAAAAGGGTTACCATGTTCACGGCATCAAAAGAAGAGCATCATCATTTAATACTCAAAGAATAGATCACCTATATGTCGACCAGCACGAGAATCATGTAAACTTCAAACTACATTATGGCGATCTCACAGATTCTACGAATATCATAAGAATCATTCAGGAAGTTCAGCCAGATGAGATATACAATCTTGGAGCAATGTCTCACGTTAAAGTAAGCTTCGATTCACCAGAATATGTTGCTAATGTAGATGGTATTGGAACACTGAGAATTTTGGAGGCTGTACGAATTCTGGGATTGGAAAATAAAACCAGAATATATCAAGCTTCAACATCAGAATTGTATGGTGGTTTGGAAGAGAATAAAAATGCAGCGGGGTTTTATGACGAAAGTTCTCCATTTTATCCTCGTTCACCTTATGGTGTTGCAAAAATATATGCGTTCTGGATTACCAAAAACTACCGTGAAGCTTATAATATGTTTGCCTGCAACGGAATCTTGTTCAACCACGAATCTCCAAGAAGAGGTGAGACTTTTGTAACCAGAAAAATTACAATGGCAACAGCCGCCATTGCGAGAGGAAAACAAGAAATGCTATATCTTGGAAACCTCAATGCTCAGAGAGATTGGGGGCATGCCAAAGATTATGTAGAAGCAATGTGGAGAATCCTGCAGCAGGACGTTGCGGAAGATTTCGTTATCTCTACGGGAAAAACAACTTACATCAGAGATTTTGTAAGAATGGCATTTGAACAAGCAGGCATAGAATTAAACTTCGAAGGAGAAAATGAAAATGAAGTAGCAAAAGTAGCGAAATGCAATCACCCGGATTATCAAATAGAAATAGGAAAAGTGGTGGTAAAGATAGATCCACAATATTATCGCCCAACGGAAGTCGATATTTTGATTGGTGATCCTACAAAATCTAAAACAAAACTTGGTTGGGAACCTAAATATGACCTTGCAAGTCTGGTGGAGGAAATGGTTCAACATGACTTAGCGCTCTACAAATAAATTATATTTGCATACTATTAATATGAATTAATGGTATTTGGATATGTTAAAAACTATATTGTTTAATAATGAAAGTATCAATAATTACAGCCTGTTATAATAGAGAACAGACTATACGCACAGCAATAGAAAGCGTAGGTTCACAAAATTATAATCATATTGAATACTTGATTATTGATGGAGCTTCAAAAGACAAATCTATTGATATCATTAATCAATATGGCAATACCATAGATGTCGTAATATCAGAAAAAGATACGGGTATCTATAATGCTCTTAATAAAGGTGTGAAAATGAGTTCGGGAGATATTATAGGTTTGTTACATTCAGATGATTTATTTTATAATGAAAATACAATTACCAAAATTGTTAATGTATTTAAAAATACCAATGCTGATATAGTTTATGCAAACGGAATGTACGTTGATGAGAAAGATATTGGTAAAGTGAAAAGAATCTATAAAACCAGTAATTATAAAAGAAACTATCTTTATTTTGGATGGATCCCATTACATACAACAATATTTGTAAGAAAGGAAGTCTTCGATAATTTTGGCTTGTACAGAGAAGACTTTAAAATCGCATCTGATTATGAGATATCTTTAAGATGGTTTAAAAATAACAGTTTAAAAAAAGTTTTTTTAGATGAATGGGTTGTGAAAATGAGACTCGGCGGAAAAAGCACAGATATATCTCAGCAAGCATCCAAATCGAAAGAGGACTTGAAAATAATAAAAGAATATAATTTGTGGGGTGAGATCACGCTATTTTTTAAAATATTACGAAAAATCCCACAGTATTTTTGGCCAAAAATTATTAGATATAAACAAACTTCTTAAAAGAAATCATTTTAAGGTATATTTTATCGCCTATATATTCAATCTTAGCATAGGATTATCGACTTGCAGCACTCATCAGTGCTGATCAAAGGTGAAATATTGATTTTATAACAAGTTTTATAATAAGTTGACGCGGGATAGTTTAGAATTGTATAAGTAAATATTACTGATAAAAATTAATAAAAGTAATCTTAATACTTTTTCTTCATAAAATCAGGTTTGTTTTCACAGGAATATTTAATAAAGTTTAAATATGAATTATATTATTTTTGGGGGTTCAGGTTTCATAGGCAGTCATTTAGTTAACTTATTAAAGGAGGAAAATACTGAAGCAATAATATACAATTTAGATATTATTGAGAATAATCATAATGGAAAATCTAATTTCATTTTTTGTGATGTACGTAAACCTATTGTAATAGATTTTCCTGTAACAACACATGATTTTATTTTTAATCTTTCGGCAATTCATATTACACCAAGTCATCATTATCACGAATACTTTGAAACAAATATTTTAGGAGCAGAAAATATTACAACGTTTGCAGAAGAATTCAAAATAAAAAGAATCTTATTCACGTCTTCTATTGCTACTTACGGATCCTGTGAAAACCTAAAAGTGGAGAGTACTTTACCAATGCCAAATACACCATACGGAGTATCAAAATTGGTAGCTGAAAAAATTCATATAGTTTGGCAAAATAAAAATCAACACAATAAACAACTTACCATCCTAAGACCAGGAGTTGTATTTGGTAAAGGGGAGAATGGTAATTTTACACGATTATATTGGGGTATAAAAGGGCGAAAATTCGTTTATCCTGGTAGAAAAGATACTATTAAATCCAGCATTTATGTAAAAGAGCTGGTGAATTTTATACTTTATCGTATCAATTTGGAGATATACAATTTTGAATTATATAATTGTGTATATACACCGTCATTAAGTATAGAACAAATAGTAAATACAATAATTAAAGCCACCAATCTAAATCGTAATATTTTTACAGTTCCAGGTTGGATACTTAAACCTGCTGCAAGCATAATAGTTTTTTTTGGTGGTAAAAAATTTGGAATACATCCTGACAGAGTGAAAAAATTGACTCTTTCGACAAATATTTGTGGTAAGAAATTAGCAAAATCAGGCTATAAATTTAAGTATTCTTTTGAAGAAGCTATAAATGATTGGTTTATAGATAATGATAAAAAATATCTTAAATAAAAAATACTTTGAATCATTTTTAACTAAAGTATGAAAAAACTTATATTACTTGCCATTTCCATGATTTATTCCTGTTTCTTTACTCAGAACATTTATGTCTCAGCAAATGGAAATGATGCCAACAATGGTACAAAAGATAATCCTATATATTCCTTACAGGCAGCACTGGATATTGCTATTAAAAATGAAAAAAATCCAGTAATTATAAATGTAGATTCCGGAGATTATTTTGTTGATAAACCGTTGATTTTAGACAGTAAACACACTCGAAATAGTAGCAATAAAATTCAAATAATAGGTAACTCCAAAAACATTCCGGTTTTTTTTGGAGGAAAAAAAACAAAACCAATCCTAAATCCAAACACAAAATATTGGGAAATAGATCTTTCTCAGTTCAATGTTCCGGATGGGGTTATGAATTTTATTACAGTCAATGGAGTTGCAAGAAGCTATTCTAAATATCCAAAACATGGTTTTATAACAATTCCCCAAGTGGATTATAAAGACAATACAATAATTATTAAAATCCCCTCAGAGTTGAATGAAATTTTAAACCAATCTTCTCAAGCTGGTGTCAAAAATACGATAATAACTGTTTATGTTAAATGGACTAATTTGATCAAATATATCGATGTTCATGACTATAGCAGTAGTTCAATCATAATAAAAAATATTTCACTCCCCGATGTTTATAAGATTATTCCCAATGAAACATTATTTAAAATAAATAATATTAAAAAAAACCTAGAGGAAGGTGAGTGGTACTTAGAAAATAAAAAGATTATATACAATCCGGTTTCGTCAGAAGACCCATCATCTTCAATAGTTGTAGTCCCAGCCATAAATCAGTTCCTTATAGGTAATGGCAATGTAAATAATAAATTAAGCTATATTGAATTCCGTAATTTGTCCTTCAATACTGTAGGTAGTGGATTAAAAAAAGATGGTTATTTTCCTTATCAGGCAGCAGTAGAAGTTCCTGCTGCTTTTGATTTGAAATATAGTTCTAATTTAAAATTCAAAAATTTAAAATTCAAAAATTTTAGCAATTATACTTTTTGGTTTCAAGAAGGCTGTGAAAATATTAACATTTCAGATTCTGATTTTTCCGATTTAGGTGCTGGTGCTGTGAAAATTGGAAATATAAATTATTCATCAGAAACAAATACAGTGAACAATATTATATTTGATAATAATATTATAAAAAAAGGCGGATTATTATATAATGATGCAGTTCCCGTAAATATTATTAATGCTTTTTCAAACACTATTTCTCATAATGATATATCTGATTTTAGTTATACAGGTATCTCTGTAGGCTGGGTCTGGGGATACGGTAAAAGTTTATCAAAAAACAATATGATATCCTATAATCACATATATGATATAGGAAAAGGTACTTTAGATGACATGGGCGGGATATATACCTTGGGAGTCTCAAATGGAACAGTCATAAAAAATAATGTTATTCACGATGTAAATAGCAAGAATTATGGTGGATGGGGCATTTACACTGATGAAGGTTCAAGTAATATCCTGATAGAAAATAATTTAGTTTATAATTGCAAGAGCTCTGGATTTCATCAGCATTTTGGTGAAAATAATATTATAAGAAATAATATTTTTGCATTTAATGGTTTAGCAGAATTACAAGCTACAAGGATTGAAGATCATAATTCTTTTGATTTTAAAAATAATATAATTGTCCATCACAATAATAATTTTTTTGCATCAAACTGGTTAAATGTAAAGAAAAACAGTATAAACAATATCTACTACTCAACGGACGGAAAAAACACAATCATACTTCCGGAATTGTCTGGTCTCCATATAGATCCAGGTTTAAAAAAGAAAGATAACTATTATAAAATAACAAATAAAAGTGCTGCGAAAAAAATAAATTTTAAAATGATAGATTTTTCCAAAACTGGTATCTACTGAAATAGAAAATTGAATAAATGATATTTTTTCATACTTTTGTTATACAAAACTAACGATATGAAAACAGAAAAAATTGGTATTACATTTTCCGCATTCGATTTGCTGCATGCGGGTCATATCAAAATGCTGGAAGAAGCCAAAACCGTTTGTGATTACTTAATAGTAGGATTACAAATGGATCCAACCATAGACAGACCAAACAAAAATAAGCCCACACAATCAGTTGTGGAACGTTACATCCAGCTCAAAGCTTGCCGTTCGGTAGATGAGATTATTCCGTACAATACAGAAGAAGACCTGATGGATATTTTGAAATCATTTGTAATTGATGTCAGAATCATTGGTGATGATTACAGAGACAAAAATTTTACCGGAAAAGAATATTGTGAGATGAAAGGAATCCAGATTTATTTTAATAAACGCGATCATAGATTTTCTAGTTCTGCTTTAAAAAAGGCGGTTTTTGAACAGGAATTAGTTAAACTAAACAAATAATCAAACCAACATTCTCAGATGAAAATAAAATCGACTCCACTAAATGATTGCTATATAATAGAACCAACAGTTTTTGAAGACGACAGGGGTTACTTTTTTGAAAAATACAACGAGAAAAAATTTGAAGAAGCTACAGGGCTTAATGGACACTTTGTTCAGGATAATATTTCCAAATCGTCTTATGGAGTTCTGAGAGGGCTGCATCTTCAAAAAGGAGAACATGCACAGGCTAAACTGGTTTCCTGTCTGGAAGGTAAAGTTTTTGATGTTGCTGTAGATTTAAGAAGAGATTCTTCAACTTTTGGAAAGTGGTTTGGTATAGAGTTGACTCCAGAAAACAAATTACAACTATATGTGCCAAGAGGTTTTGGGCACGGATTTTCTGTTCTGAGTGAAACTGCAATTTTTGCATACAAATGCGACAATTTTTACAATAAAGAGTCAGAAGGAGGAGTGCTTTGGAGTGACAAGGATATTAATATAGACTGGCAACTCCCTTTAGACGATATTATTCTATCTGAAAAAGATGCAATACTTACAAAGTTTTCTGATCATAATTTTTAATTTATATTTGTAGATTACATTAGTTAAATAATGTTATATTTGAATTAAACATTAATTATCAGTGTGAAATTCAAATTTAGCTGATGAAATTAAAAATTTATACTTCATATTTTTAGAATATGCCTTTTTATTTCTTGAAAAAATTAACCAAGTACCTTGTATTTGGGGATTATATAATTATCAATATTTTCTTTCTTTTAGGGATTAATTTTTTTATTAGTCCTACAGAAATTAATGTAATTGAGCCAGATTACAAACCCCAATTGTTAATTCTGAATTTTTCCTGGTATATCATTTCAAAACTGGTAAATTTGTATGAAGATACTTACTACAAAGATTCAGCAAAACAGTTCAGTTCGTTATTCAAAGCTTTATCAATATTTATTGTTTTCTTCTTTTTTTATAATACATTAATTTATTCAAAATCTATAAGTATTTGGTTTACAGTTAAGTATTTGCTTTCTGTTACATCTATGATGGTTTTTGGGAGAATCATAATTTTTCTAATCAGGAAGAGATACAGAATCAAAATCAATAGGAAACTTAATTCTGTCAATACCATCCTAATCGGCGAAAATAATTTTTCAAAAACGATATTATCTAATGAGGAGATTAGATCTTCTATGGGCATTAGGGGGTTTTATTCATTAGCAAGCACGACTGAAAAAGGAAAATATTTAGGAGATATCAATAAGCTTCTGGATGATCTGGAAAATAAAAAAATAGATAATATTATTCTTTGCGATGACTCCATAGACGAAGATCTCTATAACGAGATCGTCCATGTGGCGGAACATAAAATGGTTAGGATTTATATCGTTCCGGATTTCAAATACATCAATATGGGACCACATTCCTTTGATATTATTCAGGGAGTGCCTTTCCTGAAATTGATGAAGGAGCCATTAAGTAATCCGGAGAATCAGTTTTTCAAAAGATTCTTTGATATTGGTTTTTCACTGTTTGTTATCATTTTTATTCTTTCCTGGCTTCTCCCGATTGTTGCAATTATCATTAAGCTGGAAAGTGAAGGCTCCGTATTCTTCCTTCAGAAAAGATCCGGAATCAAAAACGAACCTTTTAACTGCATCAAGTTCAGAAGTATGGCTGTCAATAGCCATGCAGATTATCTCACTGCAAAAAAAGGAGACAGCCGGATTACAAAATTTGGTAAGTTCATGAGAGCAACAAGCATAGATGAGCTTCCTCAATTCTTTAATGTGCTTATTGGGAATATGTCAGTCGTAGGTCCACGACCGCATATGCTTTCCCAAACCAATCAATATTCAAAAATTACCAAAAAATATATGCTGCGCCATATCGTAAAACCGGGAATCACTGGTTGGGCTCAGGTAATGGGCTCTCGCGGAGAGATTTTTTCTGATAAAGACATGGAAAAAAGAATCGAAAAAGATATCTGGTATATTCAGAACTGGTCCTTCTTTCTGGATCTGAAAATTGTCTTTCTTACATTTTATAATATTATAAAAGGAGATGAACAAGCTTACTAATGGTCTTGTTTAAAGATAATATAAATATGGAGAACCAAATTATGGTTCTTTTTTTTATCACTAAATTTGCAACCTCAAATTTTTATTAATGCGTACAAAATCAACAGGTAAGAAAAAAATAAATATTGTAACCCTAGGATGTTCCAAAAACGTCTATGACTCAGAAGTTCTGATGGGTCAGCTGGAAGCAAACGGCAAAAAAGTGGTGCACGAGGAAAAAGGAGACATTGTCGTGATCAATACCTGCGGATTTATAGATAATGCAAAGGAAGAAAGCATCAATACGATTCTGGAGTATGTTGATCTCAAAAACCAGGGTCTTGTAGAAAAAGTATTCGTTACCGGTTGTTTGTCAGAAAGATACAAACCGGATTTGATTCGTGAGATCCCAGATGTAGATCAGTATTTCGGGACCAGAGATCTTCCTATTTTATTAAAGCATCTAGGTGCCGATTACAAACATGAATTGGTAGGCGAGAGATTGACAACCACACCAAAACATTACGCTTACCTAAAGATTTCTGAAGGTTGCGATCGTCCTTGTTCTTTCTGCGCAATCCCGCTGATGAGAGGAAATCACATTTCTACACCTATCGAAAAATTAGTCATCGAAACTCAAAAATTAGCCAAGAAAGGGGTGAAAGAATTAATCTTGATCGCTCAGGATTTGACTTTCTACGGACTTGATATTTATAAAAAGAGAGCTTTAGGAGAATTACTTCAGGAACTTATAAAAGTAGAAGGCATCGAGTGGATCAGGCTTCATTACGCTTTTCCTACAGGTTTCCCGGAGGATGTTCTTGATATTATAAGAAACGAGCCCAAAATTTGTAACTATATTGATATTCCGCTTCAGCACATCAACACCGAATTGTTGAAAGCGATGAAACGTGGAACGACTTTCGAAAAAACAAACGCACTTCTTGACAAATTCCGTGAGAAAGTTCCGGATATGGCAATCAGAACAACATTGATCGTTGGTTTCCCGGGCGAAACAGAAGATAAATTCGAAGAACTTAAACAATGGGTGAGAGATCAGAGGTTTGACCGATTGGGTTGTTTTACCTATTCCCACGAGGAAAATACAACTGCCTATGTCTTGGACGACATTATTCCAGACGAAGTAAAGCAGAATAGAGTAGAGCAGATTATGGAAATCCAACAGCAGATTTCCTGGGAGAAAAATCAGGAAAAAATTGGGAAAACCTTCAAGTGTATTTTTGACAGAAAAGAAGGCGATTATTTTGTCGGCAGAACAGAGTACGATTCTCCTGACGTAGATAATACAGTTTTGGTTCCTGCTAAAGATGTTTATATCTCTATTGGAGAATTCGCAAACGTAAAAATTACTTCAGCAGAAGATTACGATTTAATCGGAGAATTAGTATAACCACAATTTTATATCATAAACAAGCCTTCATATATGGAGACTTTTTTCATTTTTATGTTAATATTTTAGATCATTTTTAATAATGGATTGATTGTCAATATTTTATGTGAAATTAAAGTTCTTGTATCGCAATTTTTATTATAATTTTATCAATTTCATATTGATATTGTGTTAATATAATTTTAATATACAAATTTGGCATTCATTATTACAATATTTTTGCTAAAAATAACTTAATAATGATTAATATGAAATTTATTAAAAATTATAAATATTTAAATTTTATTGATTATCAATTGGTTAGGTTTAAATTCAGAAAATTATTCTACCTCTTTAATTAACAAAAATGCATAAAAATTAACTTTTTTTAACAAATCCCGCGATCTCCTTACTGGAAGTGGATGCGGAGAGTAGAAATTTCGTTTTTAGTCGATAAACAGCCTGAACAGGCAGAAAGTGAGGTTCGGAAAGTGATTACAGGTATCTTTGCGGAGTCAAAACCAATAAAAATTCAACATGATAAAAAGAATTCTTCTTGTAGTCATAATGATGATTTCCACACTTGGTATTTATTCTTTCAAGAGTTATGCCACAGATGCTAAAACAAGTTTTGCATCGTTCTACCACGATAAGTTTAACGGTAGGAAAACAGCAAGCGGAGAAATTTTCAGTAACAAAGAACTTACCGCTGCTAATAAAACACTTCCTTTTGGGACAGAAGTAAAAATTACTAATTTGATCTCCGGGAAAAGCGTTGTAGTTAGAGTTAACGACAGAGGACCATACCACTCATCCAGAGCCTTTGATCTCTCGAAAGCTGCATTTGATTCGATAGGCGACACCAGAAAAGGTACAATCGCAATCGAATATGAAATTATCGACTAAAATTCAACTTATTTTAAAGTTTAAAAGCCATCCGATCTGGATGGCTTTTTTTATGGCTTAAATAATTTAATGAAAAATCTTAGCTGAATATTTTCTTGATGATATTTCCTATCTCTACAAAGTCATCGTGATTCCTCACAGATCGGATTTCAGCATCGTTTTCGTCTGTTTTGGAATATGGATAGATGAGAAGATAATTCTTGTTTTGCAAATGGGTATTGAGGAAATCCGGAATGTAGCGCATCTTTGGAAAGTAGGAGATCATTCCGCGTTTAGCTAAGATCAAAATCAAACCTTCATTATCTTTAATATTTTCAGCTTGCTTCTCTGCATCTGCCCAAGAACTGGTAATAATAAAATCCGCTTCGATATTGACTTTCCTGATGATTTTCTTTAAAACATTAATAATATTTTCAGGCGCATAAAAACTCAGTACAGCACCAGAATTTTTCCCAATATTCCAGACTCTCGCTAACGAATGGAAGAATCCGGATTCCAAATGTGCATTCTCCGGAATCATAACCAAGTACCTCTTTACTGTTGAAAGCGGTTGTGCAGCGTGGTAAACCAAGATATTAATATCATCATTCTGCAGATAACCATTGTAAAGATTATCGGCAAAAGAAGCGGAGAATCCTTTTTCATCTTCCAGACCGATAATCAAATCTGTGATTTTCTGTTCTTTAACGACATTATTAATTCCATTAATTACATCATTATCATACCGGGTCAAAGGTTTTAATACAACGTCAGCTGCCGAGGCGGTGTTGACAGCGTAATTCAGGATTTTCTCGGCATTTTTGGTTGACGAATCATTTTTATCTTCATTAATGACATTCAGACCTAACATGTTTTCCGTATTAGAATGATTTTTCACCAACAACCCAAGGTTTACAGTCTTATCAACCATTCCTTCATAATTAAGCGCCAGAAGAATATTTTCCTGCTCGTGATTATCTCCTTTCAGTGTATCTTCATTTTCAGCTTCCGCGATCTTCTCTGCACTTGACATTGATATGAATGAGGAAATCGTACAGGAAATTAGAATTAATAAAATACTTCCGTTCAAAACATGTTCGTTTAGTAATCTGACAGGTTCACCCGATTCGCTTTCAGAAAGAATAATGTTATAACCTACCATTACTGAAGCTAATGTGGCAGCAGCAGAAGCGGAACTCAATCCGAAAATTAATTTCCCTTCGTGTTTGGTCAGTTTAAATGTTTTCTGAGTAAGAACTGCCGCAACATATTTTCCCAGGATTGAAGCGACTAACATCACGGCTGCAACCTGAATAGTTTCCCAACTTTTAAAAAACACTTTGAAATCGATCAACATCCCGACGCTTATCAAAAAGAAAGGAATGAAAATCGCGTTGCCGACAAACTCAACCCGATTCATCAAAGAAGAAGTGTGCGGAATCAATCGGTTCAAAGCTAATCCTGCCAGGAACGCTCCGATAATTGCTTCAACACCGGCTAATTCAGCCAAAAGTGCAGCCAGGTAAATCATTACCAAAACAAAAATGTACTGCGAAATCTTGTCATCAACTTTTTTGAAAAACCATCGGCCAATAATGGGAAATATTAATAAAACGACCAATCCAAAAGCCAGAACGGAAGCGGAAAGTTTAATCCAAAACTCGCTGCCAACGTCGCCTTGCGACATGCCGACAACCACAGCCAAAACCAATAATGCTAAAATATCGGTAATCATAGTTCCGCCAACTGTAATGTTTACGGCGAGATTCTTCGCAACACCTAATTTACTTACTAAAGGATATGCAATTAATGTATGAGAAGAAAATAAACTGGCAAATAAAACGGAAGTCAGTAATGAAAATCCTAAAAGGTAATATGATCCCACAAAGCCTAAAACAAAGGGAACAATAAAAGTGTAAATTCCAAACGTCAGACTTTTCCATTTGTTCTTTTTGAAATCGCCCATATCAATTTCCAGTCCTGCAAGAAACATTATATAGAGTAAGCCGGTTGTTCCAGTCACCACAATACTGCTGTCCCGCGAGAGAACATTAAAACCATTTGGTCCAATGACAGCTCCGGCGATGATGAGTCCCAAAAGATGAGGAACTTTGATTTTGTTGAGTAATAATGGTGCACTGAGAATGATGATGAGAACCACCAAAAATTTCAGAACGGGATCTTCCAGTGGAAGACTGAGGTTGTGAATACTTAAAAGCATTTGTGTGTTTTTATTTTAATGAACGGATCAATTCTACAGAAAATGAAGCAGAGCAGTTATTGTTTACAGAAATCGTTCTTTTTCCGCGGATCTTGCCTGGCGAAATTTCATTGAGAAGAATATTCATATCAACAAGTTTAGCTGCAGTAGAATCGGTTTTGAAATTGAGTTTGATCTCGTTGTTTTCCAATTTTCCAGCGTAAGTTCTTACTAGATTATTATTACTGTACACATTGACCGAGGTTTGCAGAGAATCATTGACAAATTCCCAGACATCCGTTCTTTGGTCACCGATTACGTAATCTGAGCAGGTGGATTCTGTACAGATCACTTTTCCGTTCCATTTTCCAAGAATTTCGGCTGGCCAAGTTGGAGCAATGACAGAATCTTTTGTTTTTACAAACAAACTGTCTCGCATTTTCAGCAAAGCTTGGAATTCGGATTCTTTTTGAGCGAAGATGTTTTCTTTTTCTGACAGGATTTTTTCGCGGGCATCCAATTGCTTTTCCCTTTCGTTCTCTTTGCAGGAAAATATTAAAACTGGCACACTCAATAAAAATAATAACTTCGTAAATCTCTGCATATACTGATATTTTAGGAATCTCAAGATAGCGAAAAAATAATAAAACTGTTGATTTGGTCAGTCTAACAAGCTGTGGGTTTAGAAAAATTGCTTTTCTGATACTTTTTTTTAAATTTTTAAAATCAATCTTGTGCTTGATGGATTTTAGTTTTCCCTGAATTATTTCTGTTTGAAACTTATTTAAATAATCTTTTGACTTGGTTCCCAAAGAAGAAGAAAGGCTGATGTGATTTTGCAAATTTCCGGAATCAAGAATATTCAGAGAGAAAAATTCAAAAAAACCGCTCAGAATAATTGAGCGGTTAAAGATTTTAAAATGAAGAAACCTCAGCGTGTTTTTTGTTTTTTTCCAAACTCGACATTTGATCCAGAAGCTTTTTCTTCAAAAGAAAATAATTCCTCCCAATGTAATACTGATAACTGTTGATGGCGAAAAATAACTGTTGCAGATTTTTGTCAAAATACTCGTTGTTGCTAAAATATATCATCGTATAATTAGCGTAATAATCCAAATCTTTTCTGCTTTCCTCATTGATTTCGTTTTCCAGAAGTGGATTTTTCAGAATGCTTTTCAAAGCCTCTTTCAGTTTTGCTTCCAAAGGAATATTGTTTTTGAAATTCTTCGCAATCTGGTCAAAAGGTGTAGTCACACTTACGAAGGCAAATGCATCACTGAGATCAATGTACAATTGGAATTGGTTTTCGTAGCTTGCCTGGCACTCTGTAAAGTCGGAATAATGTTTTGTGAAATCGGATTCCAGATTTTGGGCTTTCGCAAGATTCAGAAAGTAGTGGTAAATATTAATATCATTCTCCGTGACTTCCTTTTCCAGAGCTTTGATTTCTTTTTCCAAAGTTGGGATTATTTTTTTGGCATCGATAGCTTTATATTTGGTTCCATCGTAATCGAAAGTTTTGATGTCCAATTCCTTTTTAGAAATCGCTTCTATGGTGCTTTTATCATTTTGAAGAGCAATCAGATTGTAGGCAATTTCGATTTTTTCTTTTCCGAAAAGTTGGTCAAAAGTTAAATTTTCATTGGTAGGCAAAGTCGTTTCAATATCAAATTTATCAGGATTTTTATTATCATAATAATTATTGAAAATCTTATCAAAAGTGTCTTTGTTGTAATTCGCTTCAAATTCTTCTTTGAAATGATCAAATTCCAGATTGGATTTTTCACTGTCATATTGAACATTCGAAAATAATTTTGTGGTCAGTTTTTCTTCTATTTCTTCAAAGTTTTTGAAAAGAAATTTTGCCGGCAGATTGTCTGCATTCTTCTGAATATTCAATTGTCTCAGACGGATAACTCTCTCTTCTGTTGAAGGATGCGATGCCCACTGATTCTCAATAACCAATTTTGATTTGTTGAAAAGCCCCGCTTCTTCCAGTTTTACAACAGGCAGATCGTATTTGTTTTCCAGATCACTTTCTTTTGCCAAAAATCCCATTACAAAACTCTGTTCTTTGTAAATATTTTTGCTGGCTTTGTTTTCCTTGATTTTATTTTCATAGAAACTAAGGACATTATTATAAGAATTATCAGCCAAGTCCAGCCTCAAAAGCGATTCTTCCAAAGCCAGTGATCCGGTGATATTGGCCGAAACTTCATCTGCGTGGAATTCCATTTCCCGGGAAAGTGCTAAATGTCTGATGTTAACGAAAGAATACATCTTGGCAAGAATCCATTGAATACCTTGCGTAAACTTCATCGCCAAACCTGCGAAAATTGCGAAATAACCACTTGCGTTGGACAAACTTTGAATCGTATTTCTGTAAGATTCATCGTCATTCACGAGATTAAAAATAATCTGATTTACGTTATAAACATAACTTCCAACTTTCATAGATCTTTGGGAAAAATGTCCGAATTCGTGTGCGAGAATTGCCTTTAATTCCTGTTTTGTACAAACGTTGACAAGTCCAATTCCGATCGTCAGATTTTTCTTGATGGGCAAAAACATACTCCAAAATGTAGAATCATAAAAAACGCTCGCGTTCACATCGTAAGACAAGTACACCTTTTTAGGAAAATCTGTTCCGGTTTCCTTTACAAGTTCGCTGATCATTGCGAAAAGTTCAGGTTCGTCTTTTTGTTTAATTTCCGTAAGATAACTTCTGTCATTGATGTGTTTTTTGAAAAGGAATTTAATCAAGAAATAGAAAATCAGAATTCCGAAAATCGCCATTCCAAGACCAATCATCAAGGTAAAAAACATTGGTTTTGCCGTGATTAAGAAAATTCCACCTGAAATGCACGCAGCCGTTAAGGCAATCGCAGCAATGAAAAGTAAAATATAAACGATGATGAATAGAATGATAGAGAAAATAGCGGCTTTGCTCTTCTTCTTAAAATCTGCTGAGGTTTGGATTAGCATAAATCTGGTTGGTTATTAATTTTGAATTAAAAATATAAAAACCATTTAAAATTTCTGAATAATTTGATATTAATTTTAATAAAAAGTAAATCCATAAAAAAACCGCTCAGAAAAATCTGAACGGTTTAATTTATATTTGCTTCGATCGCTGATCGTTACATCATTCCTGGCATTCCGCCGCCCATTGGCATTGCAGGTTCGTTGCTTTTCACTTCAGTGATTACACATTCAGTTGTAAGTAGCATTCCAGAAACAGAAGCTGCGTTTTCCAAAGCAACTCTTGTTACTTTAGTTGGATCGATGATTCCAGCTTCAAGCATATTCACATACTCGTCGGTTTTTGCGTTGTAACCGAAATCTCCAGTTCCTTCCGCCACTTTCGCAACGATTACAGAACCTTCGCCTCCAGCATTTGTCACGATTTGTCTCAATGGCTCTTCGATCGCTCTTTTGATGATTTTGATACCTGTTGTTTCGTCAGCATTAGCACCTTCGAAGTTTAGGGCAGAAACCGCTCTTACCAAAGCAACACCACCACCGGCAACAATTCCTTCCTCAACTGCAGCTCTGGTTGCGTGCAAGGCATCGTCAACTCTGTCTTTTTTCTCTTTCATTTCTACTTCAGACGCAGCACCTACGTAAAGTACAGCAACACCACCAGCTAATTTAGCCAGTCTTTCTTGTAGTTTCTCCTTGTCATATTCAGAAGTAGTCGTTTCCATCTGAGCTTTGATTTGAGAAACTCTTCCTTTGATCTGAGCTTCTTCACCACCACCGTTTACAAGTGTTGTATTGTCTTTGTCGATCACTACTTTCTCAGCAGTTCCCAACATATCGATGGTAATGTTTTCCATATTGAAACCTCTTTCTTCAGAGATCACAGTTCCGCCTGTCAATATTGCGATATCTTCCAACATTGCTTTTCTTCTGTCACCAAATCCTGGTGCCTTCACAGCCGCAATTTTAAGAGAACCTCTCAATTTGTTCACTACCAAAGTAGCCAAAGCTTCACCTTCAACTTCTTCAGAGATAATTAATAATGATTTTCCACCTTGAGCAACCGGTTCAAGAACTGGCAATAATTCTTTCATAGAAGAGATTTTTTTCTCAACTAATAAGATGTAAGGATTTTCCAATTCAACTACCATTTTCTCAGGATTTGTCACGAAATATGGAGACTGGAAACCTCTGTCAAACTGCATTCCTTCTACAACATCTACAGTTGTATCCGTTCCTTTTGCTTCTTCAACAGTGATCACGCCTTCTTTCCCTACTTTTCCAAAAGCTTCAGCGATCAATGAACCGATCGTATCGTCATTGTTTGCAGAGATAGAAGCCACTTGTTTGATTTTTTCTGAATTGTTCCCCACTTCCTGAGACTGAGATTTAAGGTTTTCAACCACTGCCAAAACAGCTTTGTCTATTCCTCTTTTCAGGTCCATTGGATTTGCACCAGCAGCAACGTTTTTAAGACCTTCTCTTACGATAGCCTGAGCAAGAACTGTAGCGGTAGTAGTACCATCTCCAGCGATGTCATTGGTTTTAGAAGCCACTTCTTTCACCATTTGAGCACCCATATTTTCTACTCTGTCTTCCAGTTCGATTTCTTTTGCAACCGTTACACCATCTTTGGTAACGTGTGGTGCACCGAAAGATTTTTCGATGACAACATTTCTACCTTTTGGTCCTAAAGTTACTTTAACTGCATTTGCCAATGCGTCAACACCTCTTTTCAAAGCGTCTCTTGATTCAATATCGAATTTAATTTCTTTTGCCATTTTTTGTCGTATTAATGTACTTTGTACAATGTATTAATGAATTTTATATCCACGAAAATCAATTCATTTTACGTGAATACCTTTTACTTTTTACAAATTTGTTACCCAATAATTCCTAAAAGATCGCCTTCTTTCACGATAAGATAATCTTTCCCTTCAAACTTAAGTTCTGTTCCTGAATATTTTCCATAAAGCACTTTGTCACCAACTTTTACAGTGGTTGGCTCATCTACTTTACCTGGACCAACTGCTACAACTGTTCCTTCCTGAGGTTTTTCTTTTGCAGTGTCCGGGATGATGATTCCTGATGCTGTTTTAGTTTCTGCAGGTGTTGGTTCTACCAAAACTCTGTCCGCTAATGGTTTGAAATTTACTGACATAATTATATTTGATTTTTTTAATGTTTATTCTGATTCCTACATCTCCAAGAATGTGCCAACGTTGATGACGGTCGATAGTTGTGGGTTGATTGTTCGATTTGGCAGATTTTTATTTCAATACTGAAATTTTGGCAGAAAAAAAAGTTTACCGGTTGGGTAAACTTATATTGATGATTCTATTTATTCCATTATCATCTTTCTTCCACCTGCATTTATTTCCTGCTTAATGACTTTCCTTGTAATTGAATCAATATAATAAGCGCTCTCCGTTTTTCTGTCCTGAATATCATCAGTAGTTTTTACAATCCAGACTTTTTTACCATTGTATTCGCCTTTTTCAACCTTTTCGATATAAGCTTTGATAACACCTTTTTTTGCTGTCGGATTATAATCAAAGATAGAGATTTCTGTTTTGTAATTTTCATTCAAAGGCAAGAACCGAATTAATGCGGGATAACTGTTACTGTCAAAATAAGGAGAATTTGTCACTTCATTGATAAGAGCTTTTTTCTGAGTTTTCTTATCTAGATAATACCCGGTCACTTTATTTTCACCAAATGTAAGCGACATATTTCTCATAGAATTAAAGGAAGAATGATAAACCGGCTGGAAATCTGAAATCTTGATAATTGTAGAATCAACCCAAGCTTCAGGCGCTTGTTTCATTTTGACGGTTGTTTTTACCAAAAGATCTTTCTTATTTAATTTTTTCAGTTCGGTTGTTACTTTTCCAATTTCTATTTTTTTTCCTGCATTTTCCATAGTCCAGCTTACTTCTGATGATTCATCCTGAATGTATTTTGAATCAAGCTTAATATTGGAAGGTGAAAGTAGGTTTTGTGCAGAAAAAAAATTGGCACTACCAATTACTAAAAGGATAAGAAATGTTCTCATAATTTTTAATAATAAGTAGTGCCGAATATGATATAGTTACAGTGAACTGTTTACTTTTTACAGGCAGAATGAAATTAAAATCATATTCTAATTTTCTTCTTTCAAAGCATTTTCAAATAATTCATCTACATCCAGACAATCACACCTTTCTTTGATGAATGGATCGTCTTTTTTGATGCCTTTATTTACTCTGATGATTTCTTTGCAGTAATCTTCTTTTTTCAATAAACTTCCAAGATACATCAACGGAATATTCATTAATATAAAAAGTAAGATTCCCGGAAGCATATAAATAAATGCTTTCATAGATACGGCGCTGATGATAATTACTTGATCATTAGTTACGCTTTTGTAATATCTCTTCCAGATCTTTTTTGCCCACCAAATCAATACAAATGCACCGCCGCCAAGTCCGAAAACCAGGGCTGTGTAAAATAATATTTGAATGGTGCTATGATTCATTTTATTAATTTTTCTTTCCTGCAGCCTGCATTGGATTTACTTTTCCGCTTGCGCCGCCTCTTGCCGTTTCTTTTTGTGCCTGTTTGAAAACCTGGAATTTCGTAGGCGCTTCTGTGGATGAAGTTGCTGCCCAGAAATTGTTTGAAGTATCAATATCCGCCGTTTCTTTCATTGGATCAAGTTGGATGGATTTCAGTTTTTTATCAAGATAATAAGTTTTCGAAACCTTTTGCTCATTAGCTCTCCAGATCTGAACATTGATTTTGTCCTTCAATTTAGTTCCATCTTCAAAAGTCAATTCTAAAATGATCGGCATTACCAATCCGCCTTTGTTCGTAAAATCGATTTGATAAGCTGTGATGTTTTTATTAATTCCAATTGTTTTTTCCTGAGCTGATAATTTTTCAGAACCTAAAGATTTTAAAACATATTCTTTAGAAGTGTCCACTTTTTCCTGTCCTCTGTCATATTTGTAATAGAAATCCTGAACGTCTTTATCGCCGTCAACATAGAATTTGATTTTTTCATCTCTGTTTCTGATTTTAGAAATATCTTCAAACTCATTTAGAAGTGGCGCATCAGTTTTATATTTGGTTTCTTTGGCTTCTTTTGGAATCGCATCATAATCTGGAACGGCAACAGTTACTTTGTCAATCGCAATATCTACAGGATCTGTGCTGTAGAACCAACCTCTCCAAAACCAATCCAAATCTTCACCGCTTGCATCTTCCATTGTTCTGAAAAGATCTGCCGGCTCAGGATGGCGAAACGCCCATCTTTGCGCGTAAGTTTTGAAAGCTTTATCAAAAAGTTCTCTGCCCATAATGGTTTCACGAAGAATATTCAGCCCTGTTGCAGGTTTTGAGTAAGCATTCGGTCCAAAACGAGCAATATTTTCTGAATTAGTCATAATTGGTTCCAATTCGTCTTTTGAAAGTTTCATATAATCAACAATCGTCCACGCTGGTCCACGTTTGGAAGGGAATTTATTATCCCATTTTTCTTCAGTAAGATATTCTACAAATGTATTAAGACCTTCATCCATCCATGACCATTGTCTCTCGTCAGAATTGATGATCATAGGAAAAAAGTTGTGACCAACTTCATGAATAATAACACCTAACATTCCGTTTTTAATCGCTTCAGAATATGTTCCGTCTTTTTCCGTACGACCGTAATTGAAACAGATCATTGGATATTCCATACCGTTTGAAGCTTCTACAGATTGCGCAACAGGATATGGATAAGGAATTGTGAATTCAGAGTAAGTTTTAATCGTGTGAGCAACCGCTTTTGTAGAGAATTTTCTGTAAAGTCCGTAAGCTTCTTTTCCATAGAAACTCATCGCCATTACTTTATTATTGTTTTCAGGAATCGTCACGCGCATTCCGTCCCAAACGAATTTTCTTGATGAACCCCAAGCGAAATCACGCACATTCTCTGCCTCGAATTTCCACGTTTTTCTTTCCTTAGATTTATTTTTCTCTGCTTTTTTAGCTTCGTCAAGCGTTACGATCTCAATCGGCTCATTAGAATTTTCAGCTTGTCTGTATCTTGCTAATTGAGCCGAAGTCAAAACTTGGTCATAATTTTTGCAAACACCAGTTCCGCCAATGATGTGATCCGCTGGAACATTCATAGAAACTTTAAAGTTTCCAAAAACCAAAGCAAACTCTCCACGACCTGTAAACTGATGATTCTGCCAGCCGTGAAAGTCACTGTAAACACACATTCTAGGATACCATTGCGTCATTGTATAAAGGTCATTGCCGTCTTCCGGGAAATTTTCGTAACCACCACGACCTCCTCGTTCCATACGGTTTGGGATGTTATAATTCCAATCTACTTTGAATGTGAATTTTTCTCCAGCTTTCAAAGGTTTTGCTAAATCAATTCTCATCATCGTTTTGTTAATGACATATTTGACAGGAGAACCTTTTGAATCGGTTACTTTTTCAAGATTTACGCCGTAGCCATTATCTTTTAAAGGAACTTCGGAAGGTCTTAATTTATCAATGGACGAAGTTTTCCCAAGTGTAGAAGAAGATGGGTAATCTGCATTTTTAACTGAAGATTGCTGATTTTCATCCAATTGAAGCCAGAGATATTCCAGTTCGTCGGGAGAATTATTATAGTAAGTGATGGTTTCGGAACCTTTTAAGTTTCTTTTGTCTTCATCCAGATATGCAGAAATGTCATAATCTGCACGTTGCTGCCAATACTGATTTCCAGGTGCGCCGGAAGCGGTTCTATAAGTATTGGGTGTCGGAAGAATTGTTCCTAATTGTTCAAACTTATTTCCGTGATTGCTACCGGGATTATTCTGGATATTTTGAGCATTAATAAAAACACTAGCGAAGAGAAGACCTAAAACTTTTAATTTCATTTCCGAAAAATTAATGACTAATAAATAGACGTGTCATCAAATTTAGGAAATAGTTACTAATATATTGAAATCGAAAACGATTATTGGTAATTTTTTACTAAACTTAATTTTTAAACCACAGATTTTCTCCTTTTAAAATTAAAGAACTTGGAAAGTTATTAGTGAATAGACCACCAGTTCCCAAACCTTGTGGCATCGGATTTTTTTTGGTGTAAGTGTATTGTGCAATCGCATTGAGACCGATATTGCTTTCCAGAGCAGAAGTGATCCACCAATTAATATTGTTTTTTTCTGCAAGATCAATCCATTCATCAGAACCGGAAAATCCGCCAACCAAACTAGGTTTTAAGATAATATATTGAGGTTTGATTTCTTTAATAAGGTCTTTTTTTGATTCAACATTTAAAACACCAATTAATTCTTCATCCAAAGCAATCGGAGTCGGTGTATTTTTGCAAAGTTCAGCCATCGCTTTCCAGTTTGCTGCAGTTATTGGTTGTTCGATGGAATGGATTTGTAATTCTGCCAATTCTTCTAAAACGAGTTTTGCCTGTTCCGGAGAAAATGCACCATTTGCATCCACACGAAGTTCAATCTGATCTTTCGGAAATTTTTTCCTGATTGATTTGATGACTTCTTTTTCAGAATCCCAATCAACACCGATTTTCAGTTTGATGCAAGTGAAATTATTTTTAAGTTTCTCTTCTATTTGAGATTGCATAAATTCGGCGTTTCCCATCCAGATCAAACCATTAATTTTTATGAAATCCTTTCCTTCTGTAAAATCGCTCGGGAAATAAATATCTTTTTCCTGATTAAGATTTGCCAAAGCCTGCTCAATCCCAAAAATAATCGATGGATGATTGATGAGTTCTTCCTGCAATTCCTCCAAACTCAAATTGATATTTTTACAAGCCCAATCCAAAGTTTCTTCATAATCTTCATCATCATCAAAACTTAAACCCCGGAAAAGTGCACATTCTCCAACGCCTTTTTTGTCATCTTCCGAGATTTCGATAAAATAAGTTTCTTTGGTATTCAAAACACCTCGCGAAGTTCCGCTTGGCTGTTTGAAGTTGAGAATATATTGGTTGAATATTGCGGTTTTCATTCTACAAAAATAAAAAAAGACCGAACAAATCGGTCTTTAATATGATTTAAAATTTTAATCTTAATTTTTACTCACAGCTTTTGCCATAAATTCTTCGGCCTTGGTTACCATCGCAGCGCTTCCGCAGAAAAACGGTACCCGCTGATGAAGTTCTGTAGGCTCGATTTCCATAATTCTTTTGAAACCGTCACTGCATTTTCCGCCTGCCTGTTCTGCCAAAAACGCCATTGGATTGGCTTCGTAAAGCAATCTCAATTTTCCATTTGGAGAGTGTGAAGTCTGAGGATAAATATAGATGCCGCCTTTCAGCATATTTCTGTGAAAATCGGAAACCAAAGATCCGATGTATCGAGAAGTGTAAGGTCTGTCGCCTTCTTCTTTCTGACAATATTTGATGTAATCTTTCACACCTTGAGGGAATTTGATGTAATTTCCTTCATTAATGGAATAGATTTTTCCCGAAGTCGGGAATTTGATATTCTCGTGAGATAAATAATAAGTTCCTATGGATGGATCCAAAGTAAATCCGTTCACACCATTCCCAGTCGTGTAAACAATCATTGTGGAAGAACCGTACACTACGTAACCCGCAGCAACCTGATTCACTCCTTTTTGCAAAAAATCTCTTAATTCCACCGGACTTCCAGGATCGGAAACTCTTCTGTAAATAGAAAAAATGGTTCCTACAGAAACATTCACATCGATGTTGGAAGAACCGTCCAAAGGATCGATTAATACAACGTATTTACTAAGGTGTGCATTTTCTGTACATTTTACTTCTATGAAATCATCACTTTCTTCCGATGCAATTCCGCAAACTACTTCACGTTGAGAAAGCGCGGCGATGAAAATATCATTAGCCAGAACATCCAGTTTTTGCTGATCTTCGCCTTGGATATTCATATTTCCGACGTTGCCGATGATGTCTGCAATTCCGGCTTTGTTCACTTCCCGGTTTACGATTTTTGTGGCAATTCTAATAGAGCTGATGAGACGGGAAAGTTCCCCTGTGGAATACTTGAAATCATCCTGTTTATCGATGATGAATTCTCCTAAAGTCTGTAAAGCCTGTTTTGACATATCATTATTTTCTGGATTACAAAACTATCATAATTTTTAATTAAATAAAACAAAATTTACCATTAATTCATAATACTTATCATAATATAGATTAATATGGTTTAATGTTTCACAATGAGGCATTATAAAAGTCAAAGTCAATTTTCATATTTCATTCATTATTAATAATTTTGGATCTTGGTAAAAATCTATCTAATATTAATATTAAAAAGAGCTTGTTCTAAAAAAGCTAAAATCTAAATGAAAGTTTACAAATTTGGTGGCGCATCTGTAAAAGATGCTGAAGGTGTGAAAAATGTGGCCTTGGTTCTGGAAACTCAGGGTTTTGAAAAATGTCTGCTGGTGGTTTCCGCAATGGGAAAAACGACGAATGCTTTGGAAAAAGTGGTGGAATATTATTTCAAGAAACAGGATTATCAGCAGGAAATTGAACTGATAAAGAAAAATCACATCGATATTGCCAAAGGTTTATTTTCAGAAAACCATCCGGTTTTTGGCGAGATTTCATTATTTTTTGATGATATTGATTCCTTTTTGAGAAGAAACAAATCACCGAATTACAATTTCGTTTATGATCAGGTTGTAAGTTGTGGCGAAATGATTTCTTCCAAAATATTAAGCGAGTATCTCAATGATATTCAGTTTTTTAACCATTGGCTGGATGCAAGAGATTATATTAAAACCGACAGCAATTACAGAGAAGGAATCGTCAACTGGCAAGAAACAGAACAAAATATTTCCAAACTTGACAAAATAAATTGCTACGTTACTCAAGGATTTATAGGTTCGGAAAGTAATAATTTCACTGTCACTTTAGGAAGAGAAGGTTCAGATTACACAGCAGCAATTTTCGCATATTGTCTGAATGCAGACGAGATGACGATCTGGAAAGATGTTCCTGGAGTGATGACTGGTGATCCCAGGAAATTTGATAATGTTGAGCTATTGTCTTTCATTTCTTACGAAGAAGCTATTGAGATGGCGTATTACGGCGCATCTGTCATTCACCCAAAAACTTTACAGCCACTTAAACAGAAGAATATTCCGTTTTTTGTAAAATCCTTCATTGAACCAAAAGAACCGGGAACTAAGGTTGGAAATTCAACAGAAAATGAATCCATAGAAAGTTACATCCTAAAGGAAAATCAAACCTTACTGAATGTAGAAACGCGAGATTTCTCTTTCATAGCCGAGGATCACATGAGTTTGATCTTTACATTGCTGGCAAAATATAAAATTAAAGTTTCCTTGATGCAGAATTCAGCAATTTCATTAGCTTTATGTTTGGAAGATAAATTCGGAACAGCGAATGAATTTAATGAAGAATTGCAGCAGAGTTTCATTACTCAAATGACAAAAAATGTATCATTGTTTACCGTTAGAAATGCAGAATTGGATAAGCTGGAGAAATTCTATAAAGACAAAAAAGTACTGTTGGAACAGATTTCCAAAAAAACCTTCCAAATGGTAACCATGTAAAAAAACTATGAGCTTAATTTCCAAAGAAGACTTGATAAAAGCAGCCGGACTCGACAAAATTGGTTTTCTAAAGAGACCAGTTGCCTCGGCGATCATGAATCTCACAAAAATAAATGAAGTCAATGCACTATATGATAAACTGATTCATACGAAAGGTGTAGAGTTTTTTGATGAGTTTGTGAGAGAACAAGAACTGAGTTACATTGTCTTCGAAGAAGATCTTGCGAAAATTCCTAAGACAGGTCCATTTATTATCGTATCCAATCATCCGCTTGGCGCATTGGACGGCATATTAATGTGTAAAATAATTCTGCGTGTCCGCCCGGATTTCAAAGTGATGGGCAATTTCCTACTTTCTAAGATAAAACCAATGGATCCTTTTGTGATCTCGGTAAATCCTTTTGAGGAAAGAAAAGACGCGTACAGCAGTTCGTCTGGAATGAGGGAAACATTCAGGCATTTGTCGGAAGGTCGATGTTTAGGCATCTTCCCGGCTGGCGAAGTGTCAAATAAAAACAATGAATACGGCGAAGTTCTGGACAGACCTTGGGGCAAAACAGCGCTTAAGATTATTAAAAAAGCGAAAGTTCCTGTAGTTCCGATGTATTTCCACGCAACAAACAGTAAGGTTTTTTACAATCTTGCGAAACTGCATCCGGATTTGCAAACCTTAATGCTGCCAACGGAAATGATGCGAAAAAGAGACCAGCCAATCAGAATCAGAATTGGTAAAGCGATCTCTGTGAAGCAAATGCAGGAAGAGGAAAGCATCGAGGAGCTGGGCGATTACCTTTACAATAAAGTGTATATGCTGAAGTCTTACTATGAAAGAAGAAAAAGCATTACTGAAAAACTGAAACTGCCCAATATGGCACTGAAAAATCCATTGGTGAAGCAAAATAATATTGTTCAGAACATTATAGACGAAACACCAACAGAGGATATTGAAAGTGAGATAAATACACTTAAAAGCACAGAAAACAAAAAACTTTTTTCCCACGGAGATTATGATGTTTTTTTCACCACATCTGCAGAGATTCCATTTATAATGAGGGAAATCGGTCGCCAGAGGGAACTTACGTTCCGGGCAATAGGAGAGGGTACAAACCTGCCATTCGACCTGGATGAGTACGACAACCATTATCACCATCTTTTTATGTGGGATAACGCCGGAAAAAAACTGGTTGGTGCTTACAGGATGGCGTTGGGTGCAGAGGTTATGAAAAAATTTGGAATCGATGGCTTCTACACCAGTTCTCTTTTCGAATATGATCCCGAGTTGCAGCCGTTTTTCCGAAAAGTTATTGAGATGGGAAGAGCTTATGTTTACGTAGAATATCAGCAGAAACCTTTTCCGTTATTCCTACTTTGGAGAGGAATTGTGCACGTTTGCTTAAGAAATCCGGAACACAAATTCCTAATGGGTGGCGTGAGTATCAGCAATAAATTTTCAGAATTTTCGAAATCCTTGATGATCGAGTTTATGCGTTCACATTATTACGATTCTGCTGTTGCGCAGTATATTCATCCGAAAAATGAATTCAAGGTTGTAATGAAAGAGCGTGACAAAGCTTTGTTTTTTGAAGATATAGATGCCGATCTTAATAAATTGGATAAAATTATTGATGATTTGGAACCTGAATTGAGATTGCCGGTTCTGATCAAAAAATACATCAAGCAGAATGCAAAAATGATTGCCTTCAACGTAGATCCAAACTTCAATGATGCGATTGATGGATTGATGTATATCCGAATCAGTGATCTCCCGGAAGATACCATAAAACCTGTTTTAGAAGAGCTAAGTGATTTTTTCAAGGCACAAACTGAAAAAAAATCGTCTGAAAATCAGTAATTTTCAAACAAATATTGACTAATTTTCAATATAATTTGCATCGTAAGGATAAAGAATATATTTTTGCACCACTCAAAATAATAATGCGAGTGATGGTTTCTTAGCTCAGTTGGTAGAGCAATGGATTGAAAATCCATGTGTCCCTGGTTCGATCCCTGGAGAAACCACA